>DVGD01000142.1 GCA_018712905.1 Candidatus Avoscillospira stercoripullorum
AACAGGCTGCCTCCGGTCGGATCTCACCGGCGACGGCACCCATGTCTATGGCAGCAGCTACGTCACCTGGGGGCAGTGGCTCTATGAACAAATGCAGTGAGGAGGGTGTACCATCAAACCGGAATACACCAAGGATTGGTTTTGCGAACAGGTGCGCCAGTGCGAAAAAAGCCTCTACCGCGTCACCACCAGTCTGCTCTCCAGCCGGCAGGACGCCGAGGACGCCATGCAGGAGGCGCTTTGCACCGCCTATGAAAAGCTCTATACCCTCAAGGACGCGGAGAAGTTCCGCGCCTGGCTTTTGAAAATCGCGGCCAATTCCGCCTATGATATTTTGCGCCGGCGGGGGCGCACCGTTCCCCTGGAGGATCTGGAGCCTGCCGCCGCCGATCACACCGAGGACAAGCTGAGCCTTTGGATGGCGGTGCAGCAGCTGCCGGCGGACTACCGCACGGTGGTGGTTCTCTTCTATTACGAGGATCTCGATGTACGCGAGATCAGTCAAATCACCGCCATCCCCGAAGCCACCGTGAAAACAAGACTGTTTCGAGCCCGCCAGCGGCTCAAGAGCCTGCTGGCAGAGTAGGAGGTATCCATGGAACAATACGACGATATGCTAAAACGTATGGCGCGCGAGGAAGACACACCCCTGCCCTCTTGGGCGTCCGCCTGCATCGATGATGCTCTGGCCAACTTGCCCCAGAAGCGCAGACGGCACGGAAAGGTGCTGCGGTACTTCGGCACGGCCATGGCTGCCTGCCTGGCCATTTTCATCGCCCTTCCCAATCTCAGCGCCCAGGCCGCCGACACCCTCCAGGCACTGCCGCTGGTTGGGCCGCTGGTAGAGATTGTGACCTTCCGCACCTACACCGAGGACACAGAGAACCACCATGCCATGGTAGAGATCCCCACCGTGGAAGGCCAGAGCGACAATCCAGTCTACAACGAATCCATCAACACCATCAATCAGGATGTGGAAACGCTCACCAGCACCCTGATCGCCCAGTTTGAGGCCGACGCCGCCGACTTGGGGGACGAAGGCCACACCGCCCTGGAGGTGCGCCACAAAATCGTCACCAACTCCGACACCTGGTTTACCCTGGAGATGGAGGTCTGGCAAGGCAGCGGCAGCAGCAACACTTATTACCGCTACTACCATATTGACAAAACCACCGGCGAGATCATGGAGCTCTCCGACCTCTTCCAGGACGACGGCTATGTGGAGGCCATCAGCCAAGAGATCCTCCGGCAAATGCAGGAGGCCAACGACGCTGGGACAGGGGTTTTCTGGGTCGATTCGGAATATGACGGCTTGAATTTCAAATCCATCGATCCCAATCAGAATTTCTACTTTGACGAAGGCGGCAATCTGGTCATCGCCTTTGACAAGTATGAAGTTGCTCCCGGCGTGGGTGGCTGCCCCACCTTCACCATCCCCCAGTCGGTGTATGAGGCGTACCTCAAGTGACAAAAAAGTAAAAAAAGAAGGGTGCAGTTCACCGGACTGCATCCTTCTTTTTTGTCGGAAGGCCTGGAAAGGCGCCGCCGTTCGGCGGAACCCTGCGGATAGCGCGGCTGCTGCGGGCGGATATGAAATCCGCCCCTACATTGCGGTGGGAAGCTGCTGCAAGCGGGTCGATCGGAGATCGATCCTAGCCTTCGTAGGGCGGGCAGTGATAACGGGCTTTGCCCCGGGTGCCCTTGCCGTACTCGATAGCCTCCTGGGGGCACAGGCAGATACAAGCCATGCAGTGGGTGCAGGTCTGCCCCCACTGGGGACGGCCGTTGACCAGGGAGATATTGTTGAGCGGGCAGACCTCCCGGCACTTGCCGCAGGAGATGCAGCGATCCGTGGCGCGGAAGGGCTTGGTCTTGATAAAATAGCGGTACATGCCCTCGTTGACCATGCCGGACTTGACCTTGTCCAGGAGCTTCACCGGCAAAGGCTCCACAGTCTCCCTGGACTTGATCCGCCGGGCGGCCTCCTCCATCTGAGGGCGCGCCGCGCTGAGAATCTCCCGGGCAGCGGCGTCGGTGGGCGTCTCAAACATCACAAGATAGTTATCCGGCATGACGATGGGCAAAAGCCCCCGATAGGTCAAGCCCTTTTCCGCGCAGAGGTCGGCAAGGTACTTCTGGGCGTCGCCGGTCTCGCCGCCGCAGGTCATCACAAAATAGGCGTCCTTGCTGCCCTGGAAGCTCCCCCGGCGGATCCATTGGGCAAAGATTCGCGGAATCCACCAGGCGTAGGTGGGGCTGACGAAGACCCAGGGTGTCTCAGACTGCAAGTCCGCCGCCACGCCCTGGCGGATCTGCGCGCCGGCATTGAGAAGGGAATCTCCCAACCGGTCGGAGAGCAGCTGGGCGCAGTAGCGGCTGTTGCCGGTGGCGGAAAAATAGACGATCATGGCGCTCCTCCTATGCTAGCTCCCAGCGCATCTGCTCCGCCCCGGAGAGCTCCTTCCACTGGAAAAGGCCACCCTCCCAGGTCATATAGCCGTGCCAGCTTCCCTCCTTGGGGATGGAGACAGAGCCGGGATTGAGATAATGATACGTTTCATAGTGCACACACTTGGGCACGTGGGTGTGGCCGGTGAGCAGAATGTCCCCGGGGCAGAGCTTCGGGGGCTTCGTCTCGGTGAAGACGTGGCCGTGGGTGGCGTAGATGAGGTGCTTGCCCGCTGGGAGGACGCAGTAGTCCGCCATCACCGGGAAATCCAGCACCATCTGATCCACCTCGGCCTCGCAGTTCCCCCGCACGCACAGGAGCTTCTCGGCCAGGGGATTGAGCATGGCGATGACCTCCTTGGGCGCATAGTCCCGGGGCAGGTCATTGCGAGGTCCATGGTAGAGAAGATCCCCCAGCAGGAGAAGACGGTCGGGCGCTTCCCGCTCCATGGCCTCCAAGAGTTCTTTCGTATAGTAGGCCGACCCGTGGAGGTCGGAGGCAATCATCCACTTCATCGTCCTTCCTCCCGCCAGGCGTCCACTGCCCGTTTAAGCTGCCCCATGGCCTGCTCCAAGACCGACCGGGGACAGGCCACATTCAGGCGCATAAAGCCCGTGAGGCTGGGATCAAAGGCCTTGCCGTTGGAGAGTCCCAGCCCGGCCTTGTG
>DVGD01000143.1 GCA_018712905.1 Candidatus Avoscillospira stercoripullorum
TTTCGGCGTAGGGATTGCGGGAAAGCCATTTTTTTATATCCCGGAAAGGACGTGTGCCCATGAAAAAGCGATATTTGATTTTGGAGGACGGCACGATCTTCCAGGGCTGGGCCTTTGGCGCCGACGAAACCGTCATCGGAGAGCTGGTCTTCACCACCAACATGGTGGGCTATGTAGAGACCCTCACCGATCCCAGCTACTACGGACAGATCATCCTGCAAACCTTCCCCCTCATCGGCAATTACGGCATCATGGAGGAGGACTTCGAGGGAACGCCACGGCTCTTCGGCTACGTGGTCAAGGAATGGTGCCCCACTCCGTCCAACTTCCGCTGCCAGTATACCGTGGATGACTTTCTCAAAAAACACCACATCCCCGGCCTCTACGGCGTGGACACCCGGGAAATCACCACACGCATCCGGGAATATGGCGTGGTCAACGCCATGATCTCCGACACCATCCCCGAGGACTGGAGCGACATTGCGTCCTACACCGTCCACGAAGCTGTGGTCAATTCCACCTGCAAATGCCCCACGGAGTACCCCGCCCTGGGTGAGGAGAAGCGCCACGTGGTGCTCCTGGACTACGGCGCCAAGCGGAATATCATCCGTTCCCTCCAGAAGCGGGGCTGCCGGGTGACCGCAGTGCCGTCCTACACCTCAGCTGAGGACATTCTGGCCATGGATCCCGATGGAATCATGCTCTCCAACGGCCCCGGCGACCCGGCGGAAAATGTGGTGCCCATCGAAAATCTCAAAATGCTCCTGGGCAAGAAGCCCATCTTCGGCATCTGCCTGGGACACCAGCTCCTGGCGCTGGCCGCCGGCGGCCAGACTGTGAAGCTCAAATACGGCCACCGGGGCGGCAACCAGCCCTGCCACCAGGTGGGTACCCGCCGCACCTTTATCACCAGCCAAAATCACGGCTACGCCGTGGTTGCAAATTCCGTGCCCGGCGGCGTGGAGCGGTTTGTCAACGCCAACGACGGCACCTGCGAAGGCATGGACTACCCCGAGCTCAACGCCTTTACGGTGCAGTTTCACCCCGAGGCCTGCTCGGGTCCCAAGGATACGGATTTTCTGTTCCAGCGCTTTATGGACATGATGGAGGGAAAGAGCTATGCCGCTGAATAAAGACATCAAAAAGGTACTGGTCATCGGCTCGGGTCCCATCGTCATCGGCCAGGCCGCCGAGTTTGACTACGCCGGCGCCCAGGCCTGCCGCGTCTTGAAGGACGCCGGATTGGACGTGGTGCTGGTCAACTCCAACCCCGCCACCATCATGACCGACAGCGCCCTGGCCGACGAGATCTACTTGGAGCCCCTCACGGCCAAGACCATCAAGCGCATCATCGAAAAGGAGAAGCCCGACAGCATGCTCGCCGGGCTCGGCGGCCAAGTGGGGCTCACCATCGCCATGGAGCTGAGCAAGGAGGGCTTCCTGGAGGCTCACGGCGTGCGCCTCCTGGGCACCAACGCCGAGGCCATCGACAAGGCCGAGGATCGCCAGCTCTTTAAGGACACCATGGCCGCCATCGGCCAGCCCACCATCGCCTCGGACATTGCCGAAACGCTGGAGGATGCTCTGGCGGTGGCCGACCGCATCGGCTACCCGGTGATCGTCCGCCCGGCCTTTACCCTGGGCGGCGCCGGCGGCGGCGTGGCCTACAGCGAAGAAGAGCTCCGTATCATTGCCCGTACCGGCCTGGACATGTCCCCCATCACCCAGATTCTGGTGGAGCGGTATATCAAGGGCTGGAAAGAAATTGAGTTTGAAACCATGCGCGACGGCTCCGGCAACGTCATTGCCGTGTGCAGCATGGAGAACTTCGACCCCGTGGGCGTCCACACCGGCGACTCCATTGTGGTTGCCCCCGCCCTCACCCTGGCGGACAAGGAGTATCAGATGCTCCGCAAGGCCTCGCTGGATATCATCTCCGCCCTGGGTATCGTGGGCGGCTGCAACTGCCAGTTTGCTCTCAATCCCGACAGCTTTGAGTACGCCGTCATCGAAGTGAACCCCCGTGTCTCCCGCTCCTCGGCGCTGGCCAGCAAGGCAACCGGCTACCCCATCGCCAAAATCACCACCAAGGTCGCCCTGGGCTACGATCTCGACGAGATCACCAACGACATCACCGGCAAGACCTGCGCGTGCTTTGAGCCGGCGGTGGATTACGTGGTGGTGAAGCTCCCCAAGTGGCCCTTTGACAAGTTCTACGGCTCCAGCCGGGAGCTGGGCACCCAGATGAAGGCCACCGGCGAGGTCATGTCCATTGCCCCCAGCTTTGAGATGGGCATTATGAAGGCGGTCCGCGGCGCGGAGATTGGCCTCAATACCCTCAACGCCAAGCCCTTGACCGACGAGCCGTTGGAGGTGCGCCTTTCCCATCAGGATGACCGCCGCCTCTTCACGATTTTCGAAGCCCTTAAGGCAGGCTGGACGGTGGACGCCATTCATGAGATCACCAAGATCGACCGCTGGTTCCTCTCCCGCCTTGAAAACCTGGCCAAGTTTGAGCTGTCCATCACCGATTGCCAGCTGGACAAGCAGACCTATATGCAGGCCAAGCGCCTGGGCTATCCCGACGCCGCCCTGGAGCAGATCACCAACCATCCCCTGCCGCCCAAGAAGGTGGCCTACTACAAGATGGTGGACACCTGCGCCGCCGAGTTCAATGCCGCCACCCCCTACTTCTACTCTACCTTTGACCAGTTCTGCGAAGCCCGGCGCTTCCGCCGCTCCGGCCGCCCGGTGGTGATGGTCTTGGGCTCAGGCCCCATCCGCATCGGCCAGGGCATTGAGTTTGACTACTCCTCGGTGCACTGCGTGTGGACGCTCAAGAAGCTCGGCTACGACGTGGTCATCGTCAACAACAACCCCGAGACCGTCTCCACAGACTACGACACCGCCGACCGGCTCTACTTTGAGCCTCTCTGCCCCGAGGACGTGATGAACATCATCGAGGTGGAGAAGCCCATCGGCGTGGTGGTGGCCTTCGGCGGGCAGACGGCCATCAAGCTTACGGAGTTCTTAGACCGCCAGGGCGTGAAGATCCTGGGCACCAGCCAGGATTCCATCGACATGGCCGAGGATCGGGAGCGGTTTGACGAACTGCTCGAAAAGTTCCACATCAGCCGCCCCAAGGGCATGGGCGTCCACTCCCTGGCCGAAGCCCTGGACGCCGCTAAGAATCTGGGATATCCGGTGCTGCTGCGCCCCAGCTACGTCATCGGCGGGCAGAACATGGTCATCGCCCACAACGAGGAAGATGTCACAGTCTATATGGAGAAGATCCTCGCCGGGGGCATCGAAAACCCCGTGCTGGTGGACAAGTATATGAGCGGCATCGAGCTGGAGGTGGATGTGATCTCCGACGGCGTGGATGTGCTCATCCCCGGCATCATGCGCCATGTGGAGCGCGCCGGCGTCCACTCCGGCGACTCCATTGCCGTCTACCCGCCCTTCGGCCTCACCGACCGGATGATCGACACCGTGGTGGACTGCTCCACCCGCCTGGCTCTTGCCATGAAGACCCAGGGTCTTGTGAACATCCAATACCTCTTCTACGAAGGCCAGCTCTACGTCATCGAGGTGAACCCCAGAGCCTCCCGCACGGTGCCCTATATCTCCAAGGTCACCGGCGTGCCCATGGTGGATCTGGCCACCCGGGTGATGATGGGTGAAGCCCTCAAAGACCTGGGCTTCGGCACCGGCCTCTACCCCACCCCGCCGTACTACTGCGTGAAGGTGCCGGTGTTCTCCTTTGAAAAGCTCACCGACGCCAACTCAAGGCTCGGCCCTGAGATGAAGTCCACCGGCGAAGTGCTGGGCTTGGGACGCACCATGACCGAAGCACTCTACAAGGGACTCACCGCCTCGGGCATCACCATCGGCGACTGCCAGCCCGGCCACACCCTGGGCGCTTTGCTCTCCGTGGATGACCACGATCTTCTGGAGGTCGTCGGCCTTGCCAAAAAGCTCGACGATCTGGGCATCACCCTCTATGCCCCGCCGGATACCGCCCACGCCATCGAAAAGCTGGGCATTCACGTCAACCGTCTCAAGTCCATCCGGGAGAGCGACCACATCTTCCGCGTGCTGGAGAGCGGCGTCATCGACCTCATCGTCTACACCGGCGATCTGCTGGTGTCCACCTATGACCACTTCCGCGCCCTCCACCGCCGCGCCATGCAGCTCTCCATTCCCTGCCTCACCTCCCTGGACACTGCCAACGCATTAGCCGACATCATGGCCAGCCGCTACAACCAGGACAACACGGAGCTCGTGGACATCAACCACATGCGCCGCACCCGCCAGCGTCTCAAGTTCTACAAGATGGAGGGCACCGGCAACGACTATATCCTCTTCGACAACCGTGACGGTGAGATCAATTGCCCCGAATCCCTGTGCATCTCCGAGTGCGACCGGCACTACGGCATCGGCGCCGACGGCATCGCCCTGGTGGAGACCTCCGACGTTGCGGACGCGAAAATGCGCATGTTCAACCGCGACGGCAGCTCCGGCGCCATGGCAGGCAACGTCATCCGCTGCGCGGCCAAGTACCTCTACGATTCCGGCGCCGTTACCAAGGATGAGATCACCGTGGAGACCGCCTCCGGCGTAAAGCACCTCAAGCTCTATATCACCAACGGCAAGGTGAGCTCCGTGGAGGTGGACATGGGCAAGCCCAACCTGGATCCCAAGTCACTGCCCTGCACCATCGACGAGCCGGAAGTCATCTACTACCCCGTCACCATCGGCGGCGAAGCCTACAACATCACCTGCGTCAGCATGGGCAATCCCCACTGCGTGGTGTTCTGCGGCGCGGTCAACGACGTGGACTTGGAGCGCGTGGGTCCCCTCTTTGAAAACGCGCCCATCTTCCCCCAGCGCACCAACACCGAGTTCGTCCGGGTGGTGAACAAGACCACCCTCAAGATGCGCACCTACGAGCGCGGCAGCGGCGAAACCTTGGCCTGCGGCACCGGCGCCTGCGCGGCGGTGGTGGCCGCTGTGGAAAACGGCTACTGTGAAAAGAATCAGGATATCACCGTGCAGGTGCGCGGCGGCGAGCTGGTGGTGCGCTACACCGACCAGGGCGTCACCCTCACCGGCGGAGCTCGTCTGGTCTATACCGGCGAACTGGAATACTGAGCATCAATCGATCCCTTGCTAAAGGAGGCAATTTGGATGAAGGAAACCATCATGCTGCAAATCATCGTCGATGGCAAGACCTACACCTATCCCAAGGGTACCCCCTATCGGGTCATTGCCGCCGATTTTCAAAAGGAGTTCCCCTACGACATTCTGCTTGTCAACCGCAGCGGCAAGCTCTGCGAGCTCCACAAGAAACTCGACCGGAACTGCACGCTGGAGTTCCTCACCGCCGCCGACAAGCCCGGCATGCAGACCTATGAGCGCAGTACCGTGCTGCTGCTGCTCAAGTCCTTCCGCGACGTGGTGGGACGGGATCAAGTGGAGCGCATTGTGGTGGAATTTACCCTGAGCCACGCCCTCTTTCTCCGGGCTCAGGGCAATTTCACCCTGGATGAGGCGCTCCTTTCCAAGGTGGAAGCGCGGATGCACGAGCTTGTCCTGGCCGCGCTGCCCATCGAGAAGCGCTCGGTGGATACCGATGATGCCGTGGCCTACTTCCAGCAGGCCGGCATGCTGGACAAAGCAGGGCTTCTGCGCTTTCGCATCAGCTCCAAGGTGAACACCTACACCCTGGACGACTTTACCGACTATTTCTACGGCTATATGGCGCCGGACACCAGCTATCTCAAATGGTTTGCCCTGGAGCAGTTTGAAGACGGCTTCCTGCTGCGGCTGCCCAGCCAGCAGCAGCCCGACGCCGTGGCGCCCTTTACCCCCTCCTACAAGGTCTTCGAGGCACAGCGCAGCTCTGAAAGCTGGTCGCAGGCACTGCGCATCTCCAACGTCGGCGACGTCAACGACCTGATCGCCGAAGGAAAAGCCACCCAGATGGTTCTGGCGCAGGAAGCGTTGATGGAAAAGTCCATCGGCGACATTGCCGCCGAGATCGCCGGGCGAAAGGACGTGCGCTTCGTGATGATCGCAGGCCCCTCCTCCTCGGGGAAAACCACCTTCTCCCACCGCCTGTCCACCCAGCTCATGGCCTGCGGCCTCAGACCTCACGCCATTGCCACCGACAACTATTTTAAATATCGAGAGGATTCGCCCAAGGATGAAAACGGCAACTACAACTTTGAATGCCTGGAGGCCATGGACGTGGCGCGCTTCAACGAGGATATGACCCGGCTTCTCCAGGGCGAGACCGTGGAAATCCCCTACTTCAACTTCAAAACCGGCGTGCGGGAGTACAAAGGCGACTTCCTGCGCTTAGGGTCGCAGGACATCCTGGTCATCGAGGGAATCCATTGCCTCAACGATCAGTTCTCCTACGCCCTCTCTGCCGACTGCAAGTACAAAATCTACATCAGCTGCCTCACCACCCTCAATGTGGACGACCACAACCGCATTTCCACCACCGATGCACGGCTCCTCCGGCGCATCGCCCGGGATGCCCGCACCAGAGGGTTTACGGCCAGCGCCAAGAGAACTTTCACCCCGGCCGCCTTTGCCTGTGCCAGAACCTCACCGAAAGCCGGGTGCGTGTCCACATTGGGCCGCACCTCGGTAATCCCTTCCATCTGGATCACAAAGGCCACCCCGCAGCGGACCCCGGCCTGCTGGGCCCGGGTCAGTTCCTGCAGGTGCTTGACGCCTCGTTCTGTAGGCGCGTCCGGAAAGTAACCGATCCCGTTCACTTCCAGGGTGCAGCCCTTCACCTCCAGCAGGTAGAGCTGGCCGGCCCTTTCCATGGCGAAGTCGATCCGGGATTTGCCGTAGGAAAACTCAGGGTGAATCGCGTCAAAGCCCTGGGTTTCCAGCCACTCCTTTACCATCTTGTTAGGAGCCTGGCTGT
>DVGD01000144.1 GCA_018712905.1 Candidatus Avoscillospira stercoripullorum
TCCGGGGACATGCGCATCGGAAATCGCACTTTACACCCTAAAAGGTTCGACAGCTTTTCGAAGAAAACCGAGAACCTTTTGGGGTGCAATCCCCTTTGTCAAAAAAGCAACGCTTTTTTGACAGTCTCAAACCGGGTTCCCAGCGGAACCCGGTTTATTTATGGGGGCGTGCCCCCTGTAGGGGTCGATGCCCTCATCGACCCGCGGACACAGCAAAATTTGCAGCCGCTCTGTAGGGGCGCATTGCATATGCGCCCGCGCGCGGTTGGGGTTTTATGAAAATTTCCGCCGAACGCTGCCTGATTCGGGCGGATATTTAATCCGCCCCTACAGGGTGCGGCAGAAAAGGGAGGGGATCAGAACCAGCTGACCTTTTCGGGCGGCAAAAACTGCCGGAAGGCCGTGGGGAGGGCGTAGACGCCGGCAAGCGCCTCCCGGGTTGCCCAGGTGAAATCGCCGCCTGCTTCACAGCGGAGATAATAGCCCCGCATGTCCCACTCCACGTGGGTGAAGATGTGCCTGCGCTCCACCACCTGCTGAAGCTCCGTGGGTCTCACGCCCAGTTCTTCCGCTGCCTCCAGGGCTTGCGCTGCCTCCAGCTTGCCGGGAACATGGGGAAATTCCCAAAGTCCCGCCAAAAGTCCCCGGCCGGGACGCTTGCAGATGGCCAGCCCCCGGTCGCTTTCCAGGAGAAAGACCGTCATGGTCTCCTGCCGCCGGGGCTTTTTAGCCGTGCGCACCGGCACGTCCAGCTCCCGGCGTGCGCCGTGGGCGCGGCACAGGCCGGAGAGGGGGCAGTGATCGCACTGCGGCGCACCGTTTGGCAGGCACACCGTGGCGCCCAGCTCCATGAGCGCCTGGGTGAAGTCGCCGCAGCGGCCTGCGGGATAAATGGCGGCCAATGCGTTGGTGAGGGCTTTTTTCACCGCGGGCGTGTCGATGGGCGTCTCGTCCAAGGCAAGGCGCGATGCCACCCGCAGCACGTTTCCATCCACCGCCGGGGTGGGCAGCCCAAAGGAGATGGAGCCGATGGCGCCGGCAGTATAGTCCCCCACCCCGGGAAGCGCCCGGATGGCGTCATAGTCCGCGGGAAACACGCCGCCATGCTGCTCCACGATGACTTTGGCGGCCTTTTGGAGATTTCGCACGCGGCTATAGTACCCCAGCCCCTCCCAGAGCTTGTGGCACAGCGCCTCGTCCGCCGCCGCCAGTGCCTCCACCGTGGGAAGCGCCGCGAGAAACCGGCTATAGTAGCCCTTCACCGCCTCCACCCTGGTCTGCTGGAGCATGATCTCCGAGAGCCAGACGTGGTAGGGCTCCCGATCCCGCCGCCAGGGAAGATCCCGGCGGTTTTTCTCGTACCAGGGCAGCAGCAGCCCCGGCAGGGGCGAGAAGTCGAAGTCCATCAGTCCTCCTGCCGCTGGGCTACCTCGCCGCGGCACTTATAGATGCATCCGGCGGGCACGGTGCCCCGCACCGAGGAGAGGGGGTAGACGCTGCAGCCCCGTCCCAGCACGGTGCCGGGATTGAGGACTGAGCCGCAGCCCACCTCCACGTTGTCGCCCACCATGGCTCCCACCTTTTTCCGGCCGGTGGCGACTTCGGCGGTGCCGTCGCGCACTACCACCAGCTTCTTGTCGCTCTTCACATTGGAGGTGATGGAGCCGGCGCCCATGTGCGCCTTGTAGCCCAGGATGGAGTCGCCCACGTAGTTATAGTGGGGCACCTGCACCTTGTCGAAAAGGATCACATTCTTGAGCTCCGTGGAGTTGCCCACCACGGCGCCTGCGCCCACCAGGGCATTGCCGCGAATGAAGGCACAGTGGCGCACCTCGGTCTCCGGGCCGATGATGCAAGGCCCCGTGATGGAGGCCGTGGGCGCCACCTTGGCGGATTTGGCGATCCAAACGTTCTCGGCGGGATGGTCGTATTCCGCCGCAGAAAGTGTGGCGCCCAGGTTCAAAATAAAATCGCCGATTCCGGCCAGGGCTTCCCAGGGATAGGTGCAGGGCGCGAGCAGCGGCGCGGCGGCGGTATGGGTGAGGTCGTAGAGATCCGAAACAGTATACATGGCAATTCTCCTGTTCATGTAGGATGGGGCTATTATACCGCCATTCCCCCGCCGCCGCAAGAGGGGGGCAAGCGCGGATTTTCCGTTGTCAAACGGGTGCTTTTCCTGTATACTAGTTTTAATCTTCTTCGAAAGGAGCATTCCAGTGCGCATTCGTCTTTCCGCGCTGCTTCTGGCGCTTTTTCTCCTTCTGCCCGGCTGCGCCGCCCGGGAATCCGGCGGCGACATCGCCGCCACCACCGCCCCGGTGGCGGAATTTGCCCAGGCCATCACCGAGGGCACCGGCCTCACGGTGACCAGGCTCATCACCGACTCCGTCTCCTGCCTCCACGACTACTCCCTCTCCGTCCGGCAGATGGAGGCCGTGGAAGAGAGCCAGGTGGTGCTCATCTCCGGCGCGGGGCTGGAGGACTTCATGGACGACGTCCTCTCCCACGCCAAGACCGTGGTGGACTGCTCCAAGGGTATTGACCTGCTGGAGAACAGCGAGGGCACCGATCCCCACATCTGGCTCGACCCCACCCGCGCCCAGCAGATGGTGGACAACCTCACCGCCGGGCTCACGGCGGTCTATCCCGAGCACGAGGCGGCCTTCGCCGAAAACGCCACCGTCTTAAAGGCGCGGCTCCAGGCGCTGGACGAGGAGGGCAAAAAAGCTCTCTCGGACATTTCCTGCCGGGAGCTCATCACCTTCCACGACGGCTTTGGCTACCTGGCCAGTCACTTTGACCTCACCATCCTGGCCGCCATCGAGGAGGAGGCCGGCGCCGAGGCCTCTGCCGCCTCCCTCACCGGGATCATCGATCTGGTGAACACCCACAATCTCCCCGCCGTGTTCACCGAGGCCAACGGCTCGGACGCCGCCGCGTCGGTGATCGAGTCCGAGACCGGCGTGCCCCACTTCGCCCTGGACTTGGGCTTTGGCGACCGGGATTACTTCTCCGCCATGGAATATAACCTCGAGACATTGAAAGAGGCACTCACATGACCCACAATTCCCACTCCGGCAGCTGCCAGGGCGCCTGCTGCCTGAAAATTCAGGATCTCTCGGTGACCTTCGGCACCGACGCCGTGCTGGAGCATGTCAATCTCCACATGCACTGCGGGCAGATCGTCGCCCTCATCGGTCCCAACGGCGCGGGCAAGTCCACCCTGATCCGCGCCATTCTCGGCGAACGACCCTACACCGGCACCATCACCTTCTCCCCTGCCGGCGGCGCGCCGGAAAAGCTTCGCATCGGCTACGTGCCCCAGAGCCCGGGCTTTGACCCCGGCGACCCCATCAGCGTGCTGGATCTCTTCGCCTGCTGCTTAAGCCGGCGCCCGGCCTTCCTGCCCGTGGGCAAGGCCTTCCGGCAAAGGGTGCTTTCCTGCCTTGCCCGCGTCCACGGCGAAGCCCTCCTCAATAAGCGCGTGGGCACCCTCTCCGGCGGCGAGGTGCAGCGGGTGCTGCTGGCACTGGCGCTGGAGCCCATGCCCCATATGCTCATCCTGGACGAGCCCCTCTCCGGCGTGGACGTGGAGGGCATGACGCTGCTCATGGACATGCTCGATGAAATCCGCAAGACCTACGATCTCTCCATTCTGATGACCACCCACGACTTTTCGCTCCTGGAAAAATACTGCGACCAGGTGGTGCTCATCCAGCACCAGGTGGTCGCCCAGGGTGCGCCCAAAGAGGTCTTATCCTCCCCGGAATTTGCCCGGGTGTTTCACATGGGAGGCAGTATATGAGTATCTGGTATGAGCTTCTCGATCTTCTCTCCCTCCCCTTCCTCTCCATGAACTTTATGAAGAATGCCCTTCTGGCGGTGCTCATTATGACGCCCCTCTTCGGCATCCTCTCCACCATGGTGGTCACCGGGCGGCTGAGCTTCTTCTCCGATGCCTTGGGGCACTCGGGCTTTACGGGCATCGCCATCGGTGTGCTATGCGGCGCGGCGTCTCCCACCTGGTTTGCCGTGGTGCTGGCCGTGGCCTTCGCCCTGCTCTTCTCCTATGTGAAAAGCCGCACCAGCCAGGCCGCCGAGACGATTATCAGCGTCTTCTCCTCCACCGCTGTGGCGCTGGGCATCTTCATCGCCACCATGAACGGCAGCTCCTTCACCAAGTTCAATCAATACTTAATTGGCGACATCCTCTCGGTGACGTCGGGAGAAATCGGCCTGCTCGCTCTGGTGCTCCTGGGCGTGGTGCTATTGTGGATCTTTGCCTGCAACCGCCTGGTGCTCACCGCCGCCCATCCCCAGCTTGCCTCCTCCCGGGGCATCCCGGTGCGGGGCTTTGAGACGCTCTTCACCGTCTCCATCGCCGTGGTAGTCACCCTGGCCATGAGCTGGGTGGGATTAATGGTCATCAACTCCCTTCTGGTGCTGCCCGCGGCGGCGGCGCGGAATATGGCCAGGAACCTCCGGGAGTATCACCTCTTCTCGGTGGTGCTGGCGCTCCTTTCCGGCATTGCCGGGCTGGTCACCAGCTACTATTTGGGCTCCTCCACCGGCGCGGTCATCAGCCTTTACTTGGCGGTATGTTTCGCCGTCACCTTCCTCTTCCGCAAGCGCCGGGCATAGGGCGGTAGACCCGGCAACCGCGGAACATCGCAAGGGAACTGCGCCCCATTGGTCAGGCGGCATGCCGCCTGACCAATGGGGCGCAGCTTTTTTTCCGCTTTTCGGGATATTTCATCTTATGTTTGCCACGCAGTTTCACGCATGGGAGAAACCGGAGAATCGCTTATCTCCATTTCAGCAGAGCATGCGCCCGTATCCGTCCATTTATCATGTTCATTCAGAAGCGCGCGGCGCCTTTTTGCCATGCCCGAATCCCGCCTGGAGGTTTGCGAAGGTTCAGCTGTCTTATTGCCGCGCCGCAAGGCCGCTGTTTGGGCGAAGTGACAAATCTTTTCCATCGGCTGCGGGACAGATACGGACAACATGTGCAGTCCTCTTTTATTTGTATTCTGCTTTCACGTATTTCGCTGCATAAATTGTATTGAACTCAACTTAATGCACGAAAATAACCGGCAGAAATCCTTAATATTCGCAATTTCCAGCCTCAATATTATTTCTAAATATCGGAAATATACAACTTGCACAACGTTAAAAACGCCGTCATAAATTGAGATAGTCGTATAATTTAAGATGATATTCCGATAACTTCAGATCTAAAATTACAATCATAACAAATATTTTCATAAAATAAATTTGTATGATGTCAATAGGTAAAAAATCATAAAATCATCGCCGATTCAATTGAAAAATATAAACAAATATATATAATACTGAATAAGAAATACCTCTAGATTCCGATTCCGGGACGCCCTTGCCACGTTCCGCCGCCGGGTGGAGACTTATGAAAAGCAAATACTCTTAGAACCGCGCGATTTTACAAAAAGGTGTACTTTTTTGTAAGCGAACCGACATCATGTTCGGGGATTGGCTATGGCGTCAAAGATGCTGCGAAGCTTTGCTTCTGGCCACGCTTTATGCTGTCCTTATAAACAATTAGGAACCGCGTGATTTTGCAAAAAAGTACACTTTTCTAAACCCAATTGCCGACAGGGGGAATGAAACGTACAGCACGGCCCTTGGAGAGGGGCTCTAATAACTACTACGCCATCATACAAGGAAGGTGATGAGAAAGGCTTTTTGCAGCGGCGGCAAATTAATTCGCGGTCAAAACACTCATCAAATAAGAGAAAAAAAGGAGGTTCATTATGAGAAAATTCTCAAGAAGCATTGCGCTTCTGCTGTGCATCGTCATGGTTTTGGGTATGCTGCCCGCTACCATTTTTGCTGCAGGCGGGAACAATACCCCAGCATTTACCCTTACCACCGAAGATGACATCGATTTCACCAACCCCGACGATGCTTCCAAGTTTACAATTCTGAACAAGAATTCCTCCGCAATCCAAGAAGGCGTAGGCCTGAAAATGATCACCACCACTGATGCATTTGAAGACTGCAATGGCCAGGTCACCCCTGGCGAACCTAAAGACGCTGTCAAGGTTCCCGTAGACGGCGACTGGACTGCAACGCTGAAGTTTGACTTCAGCCGGGGTTTTGCTGCCAACGGCTACTATCAGTTCTTCGGCTTCTATGCCGCCCAAGGCGATGACTTCCAGAACCTGGCGGGCATCCGCGGCGGTGACGGCGCAATGCAGAACTTCCTGTGCGTTGACGGCGATATCACCGCTGACAGTCCTGACCTGAACTCTACTCCCGGCCTGGTTTCCGTCGGCACCTACTGGTACCGCATTGTCAAGGCCGGCACCACCTACACCTGCTACCGCAGTGCTGACGGTGAGAAGTTCACCAAAATGTTCTCCTATACCGACACCGGCATCGAAGCTGATTCCATTATCATCGACGCCTACACCGGCATGACCGCAGGGTTTACTTTCACTCTGAAGTCCCTGTTCTTCGGTGAAACGGACCCCGAGGGGTCTGAACCTCCCGTCGATGACTCCCCTTTGGCAGGCTTGGAGATTCCCGATGCAGATGAGATCCGCGGCAATATCACGCTTGTGGACGAGTACAATGGTGAAAAGGTTACCTGGACGAGCAGCGACCCCAATGTTATTACTGATAAGGCTGTAGGCGAAAAAGCAGCAGGTGTTGTAACAAGAGGTAAAACTGACCAGCAGGTAACGCTTACAGCATCTACCGACACAGAGACAAAGGAAATCGTTGTCACTGTCAAGGCTGCTCCTGCAGAAATTACAGAAGATGATTATGCAGGCTACCTGTTCGCCCACTTCATCGGTGAAGGCGGCGCAGATCAGGAACAGATCTACTTCGCCGTCAGTGAAGACGGACGCAACTTTACGGACATGAACGACGGCAAGCCGGTCATCAGAAGCACCGTCGGTGAAATGGGTCTTCGTGATCCTTACATGTATCGTTCTCCGGAAGGCGACAGATTCTTTATCGTGGCAACCGACCTGAGCATCTACAACAGAGGCGGCTGGAAGATCAACGCACAGGGTTACTATGATCCCAGTACGACAGGCAGCCACTACCTGGTAGTATACGAATCCACGGACCTGGTAAACTGGAGTGAACCCAAGCATATCAAGGTCGCTCCTGAAAATGCAGGCATGGCATGGGCTCCGGAAATGATCTACCACGAAGAATCCGGCCAGTACATCATCTTCTTCGCATCCAGCATCATGGATCCGGAGACGAAGCTCAAAGCAAAGCCCAATGCGATCTATTATGTGGCAACGAGAGACTTCGTAAACTTCTCTGAACCAGAGCTTCTGATTGACAACCAGACAGACGGCGTGGAAGAAGGCGGAAAGCCCAGAGAAATCATCGATGCGACCATCATCAAGATCGGCGGCTGGTACTACTGCGCCGCCAAGGATGGCGACAACGCGGAAAAGAACGGCGGCATCCGCGTCATGAAGACACAGAAGCTGCTCGACTACACATCCTGGGAAAAGGTATACGACCTTGACGAGCTGAACCTTGACCTTGAGGGTCTTACAGGTCTTAAAAACGGCCGGATCGACAACAGCACACTGGAAGGCCCGGAATTCTTCCGATTCAACAAGAAAGACTGGGCAGATCCCGACGTGCCGGAGTACGGCCTCTTTGCAGACCAGTACGCAACAGGTTCGGGTTACCTGCCGATCATCACCACGGACGTGGAGGATGTGAACAACTCCGAGAATTCCTGGAAGATCCTGAGACCGGGCGAATACTCCTTCGACAAGCTTAAGAAACGCCACGGAACCATCGTGAACCTGACCCAGGAAGAATTGGCTCGTGTGAAGGAAGCGTACGCAAACACCTCGAAACTGGATGGCCTGGAGATTCCCAATGCGGACGAGATCCGCGGCAATATCACGCTTGTGGACGAGTACAATGGTGAAAAGGTTACCTGGACGAGCAGCGACCCCAATGTTATTACTGATAAGGCTGTAGGCGAAAAAGCGGCAGGCGTTGTGACAAGAGGCAAAACGGATCAGAAGGTAACGCTTACCGCATCTGCCGGCGGAGAGACAAAGGAAATCGTGGTCACGGTGAAGGCCGCGCCGGAAGAAATTACGGAAGCCGATTATGCCGGCTATCTGTTCGCCCACTTCATCGGCGAAGGCACCGAAGACCAGGAACAGATCTACTTCGCCGTCAGTGAAGACGGACGCCACTTTACGGACATGAACGACGGCCAGCCTGTCATCAAGAGCACCGTCGGCGAAGAAGGTCTTCGCGATCCCTACATGTACCGTTCTCCGGAAGGCGACAGATTCTTTATCGTGGCGACCGACCTGAGCATCTACCACAGAGGCGGCTGGAAGATCAACGAACAGGGTTACTATGATCCCAGTACGACGGGCAGCCACTACCTGGTGGTGTACGAATCCACGGATCTGGTAGACTGGGGCGAACCCAAGTGGATCAAGGTCGCGCCGGAAAATGCGGGCATGGCCTGGGCGCCGGAAATGATCTACCACGAAGAATCCGGCCAGTACATCATCTTCTTCGCATCCAGCATCATGGATCCGGAGACGAAGTACAAAGCTAAGCCCAATGCGATCTACTATGTGACGACTAGAGACTTCGTAAACTTCTCTGAGACCAAGCTCCTGATCGACAACCAGACAGACGGCGTGGAAGAAGGCGGAAAGCCCAGAGAAATCATCGATGCGACCATCATCAAGATCGGCGACTGGTACTACTGCGCCGCCAAGGATGGCGACAACGCGGAAAAGAACGGCGGCATCCGCGTCATGAAGACGAAGGATCTGCTCAACTCCACATCCTGGCAGAAGGTATACGACCTTGACGAGCTGAACCTCGACCTTACCGGTCTTACGGGCCTCAAAAACGGCAAGATCGACAACAGCACGCTGGAAGGCCCGGAACTCTTCCGCTTCAACAAGAAGGACTG
Source organism: Candidatus Avoscillospira stercoripullorum (assembly GCA_018712905.1). Classification (GTDB taxonomy): domain Bacteria; phylum Bacillota; class Clostridia; order Oscillospirales; family Oscillospiraceae; genus Avoscillospira; species Avoscillospira stercoripullorum. Next base: position 8,969 of record DVGD01000144.1, read on the forward strand.
GGCGAATCCCAACGTGCCGGAGTACGGCCTCTTCGCAGACCAGTACGCAACCGGCTCGGGCTACCTGCCGATCATCACCACGGATCTGGAGGATGTGAACAACTCCAAGAATTCCTGGAAGATCCTGAGACCGGGCGAATACTCCTTCGACATGCTTACGAAACGCCACGGCACCATCGTGAACCTGACCCAGGAAGAATTGGCTCGTGTGAAGGAAGCATACGCAAACAGCGAGCAGTATCTCGCAGACAAGGAAGCAAAGAAGATCGCGAATACGCTTACGATCGCGAACTCCTGGAACATCACGGAGGACATCGACCTTGTGACAGAAAAGGATGGAGCAACCATCACCTGGACCAGCAGCAATCCCGACGTAATCACAATCAACGGCTCGAAGGCCGAGGTAACGAGAGGCGCCAGCGATCAGTGGGTAAACCTCACGGCGACTGTTAAGCTCGGCGAAGGCACGGCGACTAAGTCCATCCGCGTAAGAGTGCTGAAAGCAGATACGGGAGTGCACACCATCACCCTGGATCCCAACGGCGGCAGCGTCAGCGAAACGGCCATTGAAGTGGAGCACGGCAAGACTGCCTCCCTGCCCACGCCCTACCGCGCCGGCAGATACCGCTTCCTGGGCTGGTTTGACAAGGACGGCAAGCAGTATACGGCCTCTACTCCCATCACCGAGGATGTGACCCTCACCGCGCGCTGGAAGTATACCGGCGGCGGAAGCCATGTGGATCCTGTGGAGCCCAGCAAGCCTGTGGAGCCGGCGGAGCCCGCTAAACCCGATACGGACTTTGTGGACGTGAAGGCAGGCGACTGGTATGAAGAAGCGGTTTCGTATGTCGCTGAAAACGGCCTCATGACCGGCGTGGGCAATGGCAAGTTCAACCCCGACGGCGCCGTGACCCGCGCCATGGTCTGGACGGTGCTTGCCCGCATGGCCGGCGAAAACACCGAGGGCGGCAGCACCTGGTACGCGAAGGCGCAGGCCTGGGCCATGGAGACCGGTGTCTCCGACGGCACCAACCCCATGGGCAGCATTACGAGAGAGCAGCTGGCTACCATGCTCTACCGCTATGAAGGGAGCCCGGCGGTGTCCGGCAGCCTCAACGCCTACCCGGATGCCAACCAGGTCTCCGACTGGGCGGTGGACGCCATGATCTGGGCGACCGAGGAAGGCATCATCAACGGCATAAACGGTTATTTAAAACCCCAGGACGGCGCCACCCGCGCCCAGCTGGCCACCATGCTCATGCGTTGGAGAGAACAAGCATAACTGCTTGAAGCCCCGCAGGGGTGCGTCACGCATCGCTTAACGTAACGTTCCCCGGCAGGAATCGCTCCTGCCGGGGAATTTTTGTGCCTGTTCAGCCGCAATTTCCTATGGAGGCCTCTGCCAGGCTCCTGTTTTTATCCCTTCAGCCGGAGCAGGAATTCCACCACATGGAGCGCCGCCTGCTGGGCTTCCGCCTTGGTTACACCGTCGGAAGCGCGGAGGGAACGGAGCAGCGTGAGATCCCGCCGCCGCCCGATGGTGCTGCCGGGCATGAGCAAGTCCACCCCGGCGCGGATGCGGTAGGCGTCGTCCCGCAGGGCGGGAAACTCCGGCGAGGCGTCATGCTGCATCCACCAGTCGGTGAGAATGAGCCCCTGATAGCCCCACTCCCGCCGGAGCAGTGACACGGCCAAATCATAATGATAGTGGCTGTAGACGCCGTTGACCCGGTTGTAGCTGGTCATGATGGACATGGGCTCGGCCGTCTTCACCACGATCTCGAAGCCCTTGAGATAGAGCTCCCGCAATGCCCGCTGGCTGAGACGGGAGTCGTTTCGATTGCGGTTGGTCTCCTGGTTGTTGCAGGCAAAGTGCTTGGGACAGGCGCTGCGGCCACGGGACTGGATCCCCCGCACCACCGCTGCCGCCATGACCCCCGTGACCAGTGGATCCTCGGAGAAATATTCAAAATTCCGCCCGCAGAGGGGATTTCGGTGGAGGTTCATCCCCGGCGCCAGGAGCATATCCACCCCCAGCGCCTCCATCTCCTGTGCCACCAGGGCGTAGAGTGCCTCCACGGCCGCGGGGTCAAAGGTACTCCCCTGCGCCGTGCCGCAGGGCAGCAGCGCCGCCGTGCTGTGGAGGCGGATTCCGGCCGGGCCATCGCAGGTAATGACCGGCGGCAATCCCCGGCTGCGCAGCGCCGCCGTGACGCCGCCGAAGGCGCCGGCGTTGCCGCTGGGGCCTTCCGGGGCGTTCATCTTCCCCTGTCCCCGCACCAGCTGGTCGAGCTCCTCCAGAGAGAGCTGCCCCACCAGCTCCGCCGCCGTGTGCGTTCCGGCCAGGACGTCGGTAAAGGTGACCGCCCCCGCAGGAGCAGGCAGCGGTGCCGGCAAATGCGCCAAAATCTTCCGGCGAAGCGCCCCGCCGCCGGTGGGTACCGCCTCCCACTGGCAGGAGCCATCCCGGTTGACCATCCTGGAAAAGCCGTGCTCTTTTGGCAGGGGACAAATCTCCTCGCACTGGCGCACCACCTCCAGCCCAGAACGCTCCCAGGAGAGGACTTCCACCGTGTCCCGGACGTTCTCCCCCACCTCCACGGCGTAGCGCCCCGGCTCCAGCACGTGGCAATTTCGGTGCCCGGCGGCGCCGGTGTCGTCAAAGGGCGCGAAGTTGGAAAGGGATACCGTCAAATTAAGGCGCTGCCGCTCCCCCGGCGCCAGGAGCTTGCTCTTCTCGAAGGCGCAGAGGATCTTCCGGGGATTTCCCAGCTTGCCCTGGGGCAAAACCAGATAGGCCTGGGCGACGGTCTTGCCCGCCGCCTTGCCTTGGTTTTCCACGTCCACGGTGAGGGTAACGCTGCCGCCTGCCGCCTCCCCGGCAGCTGTGAGGGAAAAGGTGGTGTAGCTCAGGCCGAAGCCAAAGGGAAAGAGCACCTTCTCCGGGGCAAAGGTTTCAAAATACCGGTAGCCCACATAGATGTCCTCTTGATAGGCGTTGGCGGAGCGGTTTCCAAAGGAAGCCGCGGATGGGTAATCGCCATAGTCCCGGGCAATGGTATCTGAGAGGCGGCCGCTGGGGTTGACCCGGCCGGTGAGCACGTCGGCCAGGGCGCGGCCGCTCTCCATGCCGCCCTGCCAGGCCAAGACCAGGGCGCCGGAAAAGTCCGCAGCCCAGCCCAGATCCAGGACGTTGCCGCAGTCGAGGATCACCGCCACCCGGGAAAAGGCGTCGCTGACCCGGCGCAGCAGCGCCCGCTCCTGGGGCGTGAGATAGAAGCTCCCCGGCTCCAGGTAGCTGTCCCGATCCTCCCCGGCAGCGCGGCCGATGACCACCAGGGCAATGGTGCTCTCCCGGGCGGCCTGGGCCAGGAGCGCATCCGGCAGGGGCATCTCGGGGTAGTGCGTGGGCCAGTGCCCCCAGAAGCCCTCGTCCGGCCGGTGGTCGGCACACCACTGGCGGTACGCCTCCTCCAGGGGCGCACAGACCTGCACGCCCTGCTCCCGCAGGCCGTCCAGCAGATTGCACCGATAGGGGGCAACCACATCGCCGCCGCTGCCGTAGCCCACGGTGAAATAGTCCACGGCGCACCGGCCAAACACCGCCACAGTATCCGATGGCCGGAGAGGCAGCGTCTCGCCGTCATTTTGTAAGAGTACGATACCCTCCGCCGCCACCGCCCGCGCCGCCGCTGCCACCTCGGGCACCGAAAGCACGCCGTTGGGCGCCTGGTGCTGAAGTGCCTGACGCAGGCCGTTTCCCGTCACCCAGTCCATGCCAAAGTGGACAAGCCGATTAAAAAAGCGCTTCATTGCTCCGTCTCCTTTCCTCGGTAGGGCTAGTATACCACACCTGCCCGCCTTTGGCCATTTCTTCTTCGGGAGCGGCGCCATGCGGGAGTTCGCTGCTGCACGGAAATCGGCCTGCTGATCCACCAGTCCGACACCGAAATCCCCATTTTTGACACCACCCTGATCCATGCCAGGCAGGCGGCGTGTCTGGCGCTGGCGCCTTGACGGCTGGGGCGTCAGGGGTTAAAATGGAGAAAAAGGAGGCTTGTTCCATGCAAGAAGTATATGAATTTCTGAAAGCCTGCGGCACCTACTACCTGGCCACTCTGGACGGCTCGCAGCCTCGGGTGCGCCCCTTCGGCACCGTGGATCTCTATGACGGCAAGCTCACCATCC
>DVGD01000145.1 GCA_018712905.1 Candidatus Avoscillospira stercoripullorum
TTGAAGGGCGGCAGCATCGGCAACGGCTACTTTGACATGTCCGTCTATCCCTCCTCCACGCCCATCTCCCTGGCCATCACCAAAAACGGCATTGCCGCCACGCTCATGGAGGCCGGCTGCGTCATGAAGCCCGCCTTCTGCGGCCCGTGCTTTGGCGCCGGCGACACTCCGGCCAACAACACCCTCTCCATCCGCCATGCCACCCGGAACTTCGCCAACCGCGAGGGCAGCAAGCCCGCCAGCGGCCAGATTGCCGCGGTTGCCCTGATGGACGCGAGATCCATCGCCGCCACGGCGCGAAACGGCGGCATCCTCACCGCCGCCACCGACATTGACTATGAAGAGCCCACCGCCGAGGAGATGACCTACCACTTCGACGGCTCGGTCTATGAAAAGCGCTGCTACGAGGGCTTCGGCAAGGCCGATCCCGCGGCCGAGCTGCGCTACGGCCCCAACATCAAGGACTGGCCGAAGATGCCGAAGCTCCAGGACGATCTTTTGGTGAAGCTCTGCGCCGTGATTCACGACCCCGTCACCACCACCGACGAGCTCATCCCCTCCGGCGAGACGTCCTCCTACCGCTCCAACCCCATCGGCCTGAGTGAATTTGCCCTTTCCCGCCGGGTGCCCGAGTACGTGGGCAGGAGCAAGGCCGTCCGCGCCATGGAGGAAGCCCGGGAGCGGGGCGAGGTGCCCGAGGAGGCAGCCAACGTGCTGGGTGCCCTGGGCGGCGACCTTCAAAAGACCTCCATCGGCTCTTGCATCTATGCCAACCGCCCCGGCGACGGCTCGGCGCGAGAGCAGGCGGCGTCCTGCCAGAAGGTGCTGGGCGGCTTTGCCAACATCGCCCAGGAGTACGCCACCAAGCGCTACCGCTCCAACTGCATTAACTGGGGCATGACGCCCTTTACCCTCCCCGAGGGCGCGGAATTTGATGGCGAAGTGGGGGACTATGTCTATGTCCCGGGTCTTCGCGCCGGAATCGAGGCCGGGCAGGAGGAATTTGCCGCCAAGCTGGTGCACGAGGGCAAGGTAAGCGAGATTACCCTCCTCTGCCGCGGCCTCACGGAGAATGAGCGCAAGATCCTCACCGAGGGCTGCCTCATGAACTACTACGCCGCAGGCTACGGCAAGGATTAAAAGGGCTCCCCTTGAGGGGAGCTGTCAGCCGTAAGGCTGACTGAGAGGTGTGACGGCACTGGAGCAAGGGATCAGGTTGGTTGGTTTCGCAACCTGGGCAACACCTCTCCGTCACGGCTTCGCCGTGCCACCTCCCCTCAAGGGGAGGCCTATTTCGCAACAAGGAGTGCTGACTTTGGAAAAAATCAAAATGACCACCCCGCTGGTGGAGATGGACGGCGACGAGATGACCCGCGTCCTCTGGGCCATGATTAAGGACAAGCTCATTCTCCCCTTCGTGGATCTCAAAACCGAATACTATGACTTGGGGCTCCTCCACCGCAACGAAACCCAGGATCAGGTCACCGTGGACGCCGCCAACGCCACCAAGAAGTACGGCGTGGCCGTCAAGTGCGCCACCATCACCCCCAACCGCCAGCGCATGGAGGAGTACCCGGAGCTCACCCAGATGTGGAAGAGCCCCAACGGCACCATCCGCTCCATCCTCGACGGCACGGTCTTCCGCGCGCCCATCTGCATCGACGCCATTAAGCCCGTGGTGAAGAACTGGGAAAAGCCCATCACCATCGCCCGTCATGCCTATGGCGACTTCTATAAGAGCGTGGACTTTGAGACTAAGGAGCCCGGCGTGTGTAAGCTCATCTTCGAGGGGGAGAACGGGGAGCGCCACGAGGCCGTGGTGCAAAAGACCACCGGCCCCGCCGTCTTCCAGGGCGCCCACAACACCGAAAAGTCCATCCGCTCCTTCGCCCACGCCTGTTTCCAGTACGCCCTGGCCACCAAGCAGGATCTGTGGTTTTCCACCAAGGATACCATCGCCAAGATCTACGACGGCAAGTTCAAGGCCATCTTTGAGGAGGTCTTCGCCGACTACGAGGCGAAGTTTCAAGAGGCGGGCATCACCTACTTCTACACCCTCATCGACGACGCCGTGGCGCGGGTGATCCGCTCCAAGGGCGGCTTCATCTGGGCGTGTAAGAACTACGACGGCGACGTCATGAGCGACATGGTCTCCACGGCCTTCGGGTCGCTTGCCATGATGACCTCGGTGCTGGTTGCCCCCGACGGCACCACCGAGTATGAGGCTGCCCACGGCACCGTCACCAAGCACTACTATAAGTGGAAGGCTGGGGAGAAGACCTCCACCAACCCCATGGCCACGATCTTTGCCTGGAGCGGCGCATTGCGCAAGCGCGGCGAGCTGGACGGCCTTGACGACCTGGTGGCCTTCGCCGACCGGCTGGAGCAGGCCTGCTTCGACACCTTGAACGCCGGAATCATGACCAAGGATCTGGTGGGTCTGGTGGAGCCGGGCTTTGCCGCCCAGGCGGTGGACAGCGAGGCCTTCCTCGACGCCATTGCCGCGCGGCTGTGAGGCGAGGGTATGGAAGAGACATTTTA
>DVGD01000146.1 GCA_018712905.1 Candidatus Avoscillospira stercoripullorum
CGCTGGTACTCGCTGATGGCGCTGAAGAGCTGCTTATCCAGGCGGATATTGAGCTTCACATTGTCGGTCTGTACGTCCGAAAACCAGATTTCCGCATGATTTTCCACCTGTTACACTCCTTTCAGTACCTGTAGATGATCCACATGGGGGTCGGCCGCGCCCTGGAGGCTGCAGCCCTTCTCCCGGGCGTAGAGGATATGATCGATGATATCTTCGGTGATCCGCTCTCCCGGCGCCAGGATGGGAATTCCCGGCGGGTAGCACATGACAAACTCGCCGCAGACCCGCTCCGCCGTCTCCCGGATGGGGAGGGATTCCTTCTCAGCGTAAAAGCTCACCTGGGGGCTGCATGCCACCTCGGGCTGCACCGAGTCGATATAGGCCAGGGTGCCTGCGTCGCCCTGGTAGAGCCGTTTGATATCAGCCAGGGCGCCCACCAGGCGCTCGATGTCCTGGAGGCGGTCGCCGATGGAGATATAGGCCATGATGTTGCCGATGTCGCCAAATTCGATCTGGATATCATACTCGTCGCGCATGAGGTCATAGACCTCGATGCCGGTGAGCCCCATGTTCTTGGTGTAGACGCAGAGCTTGGTGACATCGAAGTCGAAGACGCTCTTGCCGTCGATGAGCTCCTTGCCATAGGCGTAGTAGCCGCCGATGTTGTTGATCTCCTCCCGGGCGTACTCGGCCATCTTCACCACCTTGGCAAAGCTCTCCCGTCCGCGGAGGGCGAGATTGCGGCGGCTCAAGTCCAGGCTGGCCAGGAGCAAATAGCTTGCCGAGGTGGTCTGGGTGAGGTTGATGATCTGGCGGACGTGGCCGGGATCCATCCCGGAGCCGATGAGCAAAACCGAGCTCTGGGTGAGGCTGCCGCCGGACTTGTGCATGGACACGGCGGCCATGTCCACCCCGGCGGCCATGCCCGAGAGGGGCAGGTTTTCGCCGAAATAGAGGTGGGTGCCGTGGGCTTCATCGCAGAGCACCTTGATTCCGTGGCGGTGCGCCGTCTCGGTGAGGGCTTTTAAGTCGCTGCAGATGCCGTAGTAGGTGGGATTGTTGATGAACACCGCCACAGCGTCGGGGTTTTGGGCGATGGTCTCCTCCAGAGCGTCCACCTCGATGCCCAGCGCCACACCAATGACCGGGTGCACCTTGGGATTGATATACACCGGCACCGCCCCGCAGAGAATCAAGGCGTTGATGACGCTCTTGTGGACGTTCCGGGGCAGAATAATCTTGTCCCCGGCCTTGCAGACCGACAAGACCATGGCCTGCACGGCGCTGGTGGTGCCGCCCACCATCAAAAAGGCATGGGCTGCGCCAAAGGCGTCGGCGGTGAGCGCCTCGGCCTGGGCGATGACCGAGACGGGATTACAGAGATTGTCCAGGGGCTTCATGCTGTTGACGTCCAGCCCCACACACCGCTCGCCCAGAAGCTGCGTGAGCTCCGGGTTGCCCCGGCCGCGCTTGTGCCCGGGCACGTCGAAGGGCACCACCCTCCGCTTGCGAAACCGCTCCAGCGCCTCACAGATGGGCGCCGATCTTTGTTTGTTGAGATCCATTGGCCTTCCCTCGCCACATAAAAAATAAGCAGATGGCATGTTACCATCTGCTTTCGCCTGCGTCATGGAGCCAGAGCGGCACACCTGCCCCTCCAGCTTGTTCCGATATCAGAGTGCATCAGCAAAAACCACAGCTTGCTGCTCTTATTGACCGTTTCACAAGATGATAATGATTATAAAGGAATCAACTTATAAAATTTGAGCTTTTAACTCAATCAATAATGCGGATTGAACCGCACGGCAGCTGACCCGCCTGTCCGTAAGGCTTTCTCTTTTCCAAAAAAAGAGCGGTCGATTGCACAGCACTCAAACTGGCGTAGAGATTATACCATAGATTCCGGCACACTGTCAAGAACTTCGACAGCTTTCGCCCCGGCAGCGCGAAAAAGCACCCTGCCATGGAGGATCTCGTCGCCCTCGCCCACCAGATCCACCGCCACCAGATCGTCTTGCACCAGGCGGCGGCACACCACCCGCTGTCCCGGCAGGAGCTGGCGGTGGTAGGCAACGGCCACCTCATCCCAGGAAAAGCCCTCCGGCAGCGCCTCCAGGGCATAGTCCAGGTAGACCAGGTTGTTCACATGGTGGTTGGTGTCCATATCGCTGCGGCGAATGTCCAGCCGGCAGACCACCTCCCCTTCCCCCTCCGGCGCGGCGGGAAAGGGTTCGGAGAATACATCCCGGGGCACCAGCTCGTAAGCGCCGGCGATCTCGGGTGTGATGCGCTTGGCGCGGCCGGTGTCGGTACTCACAAGGATCCACTCCGATTCTCCCAGGGCGACGGTCTCTCCCCGGGCGTTGGAGATTTCAAAATTTCGAACCGAGGTGACCCGCCCCATGCTCCTTGGCCAGGTCTTCACGGCGACGGCCTCGTTCCAGCAGGCATCCTTGACCATCTTCACGCGCCAGTGCACCAGCATCCAGATCACATGGGTGCGGGGAATGTCCGCCACGGCGTAGCCCGCCTGGCTTGAATGGACGATGGCCGCCTCCTGCATCATGGCCATGGCGCCCCGGAGGGTGAGGTGCAGCGCGCCGTCCACCTCGCCATAAGTGACCCGGGTGGAATAGGAAAACACGTCCATCTCAGATCTTATCCAGCCCTTCCAGCTGGAGGGTGAAAATGGTGGCGCCGCCGGTGTCCACCTGGATGGGAACCGCCGAGACCGCCGCCTCCAGATGGCCGCCGGGCATCATGGCCGGAGTGGCGTACATGACCTTCTTGCGCCGGCCGGCACGGCCTTTGAGGAGATCCATGAGCTCCACGTACCGGGCGCTTTCCACGCCCACGAGGATGGTGATATTCTTCTTGCGCAGAAAGCCGCCGCTGGAGGAGAGCTTGGTGACGAAGAAGCCGTGCTGATTGAGCGCGGTGACGGTGCTATCATAATCCTCCTCCTGCAAAACAGCGAGGACGAGCTTATTGTGTTGATCCATAACGTTCCGCTCCTTTCCATGGGTCGTACTACCCATTATTATACACTTTTTTCTAGAAATGAAAAGGGCAGATTTCGTCGGCGGGGATCTTTCTTCCCCCCTGGCACGCCTTGACGCGGTGTGGTATAATAAAAAATAAATTGCTGCCCACAACGCCAGGAGATGATATCATGCAGCGCACCGCCATGACCGGCGAAGAAAAGTTCCGGCAGATGACCATGACGCCCATTCCCAAGCTCATCTTGCACCTGGGCATCCCCACCATCGCCAGCATGCTCATCACCAACGTCTACAACATGACCGACACCTACTTTGTCGGCCAGCTGGGCAAGAGCGCCTCGGGCGCCATCGGCATTGTCTACAGCCTCATGGCCATCTTCCAGGCATTCGGCTTCATGTTCGGCCACGGCGCCGGCAGCAACATCTCCCGCCGCCTGGGACAGCACGACACCCACAGCGCCTCCCGCTATGCCTCCACGGGCTTCTTCCTCTCTTTGGCCCTGGGGCTGATCATCGGCGTGGTGGGACTTCTTTTCCTCACGCCCCTCATGTACCTGCTCGGCAGCACCGACACCATTCTCCCCTATGCCAGAGACTATGGCATCTCCATTCTGCTGGCGGGGCCTCTGTTCACCGGCAGCTGCGTGCTCAACAACATCCTCCGCTACGAGGGCATGTCCTTCCAGGCCATGATCGGTCTGGTCTCCGGCGGCATCCTCAACATGGTCATGGATCCCATCTTTATCTTCGTGTTCCATATGGGCACCGCCGGCGCCGGTATCTCCACGGCGCTCTCCCAGGCGGCCAGCTTCTTCATTCTGCTCTATATGTTCCTGGCCGGAAAGACTGAAAGCAAGCTCTCCCTCCGGTATTTCACCAGAAAGATGTCCGACGTGTGGCTGATCGTTGCCACCGGCCTTCCCTCCCTGCTCCGCCAGGGGCTCACCAGCCTCTCCGGTCTGGTGCTCAACCACCAGGCCGCCGTCTATGGCGACGCCGCCGTGGCGGCCATGAGCATCGTCAACCGCATCTCCGGCTTCATCTTCTCTCTGGGGCTCGGCATGGGGCAGGGCTACCAGCCTGTGGCAGCCTTCAACTACGGCGCCGGCTGCTACAGCCGGGTGCGCAAGGGCTTCTGGTTCACCGCCCTGGCCGGAGAAGTGCTCCTGGGCATCGCGGCGGTGGGCTGCTTCCTCTTCGCCCAGCCCATGATCGCCCTCTTCCAGTCCGACGCCGAGGTGGTGGCCATGGGCACCCCCGCCCTCCTCTACCAGAGCATCGCCTGTCTCTTCCTGCCCCTCTCGGTCTGCGCCAATATGATGTTCCAGAGCGTGGGGTGCGCCGGGCGGGCGTCGCTCCTCTCGTCCATGCGAAGCGGCCTCTTCTTCCTGCCCCTCATCGCCGTGCTGCCCGGTTTTTTGGGGCTCCTGGGCATTCAGATCGCCCAGCCCATCAGCGATGTATTATCCTGCGCCCTCTCCCTGCCCCTGGCGCTGCAGTTTATGCACAGCTTGCCCAAGGATCGCCTGGCGGCCGCTTAAGCCTCCTGCCAGCCCTTGCAGACGTCAATCCAGGCGTCGGTATCAGCGTAGGCCATGAGTTCGGGAATGGTCAGCTCGATGGCGCTGTTGCTGCTGCCGCAGGCGGGGTACACCGTCTCAAACCGGCGCAGGGATTCATCGAGGTACACCGCCACGCCCTCCTTCACCGCGAAGGGGCACACGCCGCCCACGGCGTGCCCCACATATTCCGGCACCAGGTCGTGGGGCAGCATCTTGGCCTTGGTGTGAAACTGCGCCTTGAACTTGGCGTTATCCACCTTGGCGTCTCCGGCGGCCACGATGAGCACGCACTGATCCCCCACCAAAAACGAGAGGGTCTTGGCAATGCGCTTCCCCTCCACGCCCAGTGCCTGGGCGGCCAGCTCCACCGTGGCGCTGGACACGGGAAATTCCTGCACCCGGTCTTCAATGCCTTTTTCCCGGAAAAAGGCGCGGACTTTTTCAATGGACATGAACGTTTCCTCCGTTTCCACGTAAAATCTTTCCTATTGTACCACAGGGCGTCCGGCGATGCAACGCGCCCTGGCGGATTGGAGGTTAAGATATGACAAAAACCAATGCCCTGCGGCTCATTACCCAGGCGGGGATCCCCCACCGCACGGCCAGCTACGACTTCGACGAGCACGATTTAAGCGGCGCCAAGGCCGCCGCGGCCATCGGCATGCCGCCGGAGCAGGTATTCAAAACCCTGGTTGCCCGGGGCGACAAAACCGGCGTGGTGGTCTTCTGCATCCCGGTTTTGTGCACCCTGGATCTCAAAAAGGCAGCCAAGGTCTCGGGCAACAAGAAGGTGGAGATGGTGCATATGAATGAGCTCTTGCCCCTCACCGGCTACATCCGGGGCGGATGCAGTCCCATCGGCATGAAAAAGACCTACCCCACCTTCATCGACGAGACGGCGGAGCTCTTTGACGAGATCGCCGTCTCCGCTGGGGCGAGAGGCCAGCAAATTCTCCTCGCCCCTGGAGATCTCATCAATTATGTACCCATGACAAGCTGCGACTTGACTGAATAGAAAGGAAGATACCATGCATTTTACTTACAGAACAAAAGGCGTTTGCTCCAGCGCCATCGACTTTGATGTGGAGGGAAACAAGGTGACCCATGTGGTCTTCACCGGCGG
>DVGD01000147.1 GCA_018712905.1 Candidatus Avoscillospira stercoripullorum
GCCAGCACGGCAACGGGCAGGCCGGTGTGGCTGTAGGAGGTGAAGGACACGCCGGACTTGTTGTTGATGATGTGGGTGAGGGTCACGCTGAAGGGCTCGTAGGTGCCGTAGAGCACATACTCTGCCTGCTGGGCATAGCCGGTCTCGGTGCCATTGATGCTCTTTTCATAGGCGGTCTTGAGGAGCTCCAGCTCGTAGTCGGTGAGCACCAGCTTGTCACCCTCCTCGCCCTCGGTCTTGAGGCCGAAGAGCTCGGTCACATCGGCCATGGCCTCTTCAAAGGGCGTCTTGTTCTCCTTGTAGGCGGAGACATAGTCGCTGTCGAACTTGGCATAGGAGATCTTCTGGCTCTCCAGGAGGTTGAGGTAGGTGTCGTAGTCGGTACCGGCAAAGCCGATGGTGAGGCCGCCGGTCTCATGGTCGCCGGTCACCAGGATCAGGGTCTCCTCGGGATGCTCAGCGGCGAAGTCGATGGCCACCTGCACCGCGTCGGCCAGGGCCATGGTGTCGTGGATGGAAGAGGCGGCGTCATTGGCGTGGCAGGCCCAGTCGATCTTGCCGCCCTCGCACATGAGGAAGAAGCCGTTGTCGTTGTCGAGAACCTCGATGCCCTTTGCCACATGGTCGGCGAGGGACCACATCTCGTCGGTACGGTCGAGCTCATAGGCCATGGCGTCGCCGTCGGCCAGGTGCTCGTCAATGATGATGACGGAGCCGTCGGTCACGGCTTCGGCCTCGGCCTGGGTTTTCACCACGGTGTAGCCCGCGGCTTCTGCCAGGGCGTAGAGATCCTCCTGGTCACCCTCGGCGCCGGTGGGCTTGAGGAAGGCGCCGCCGGAGAAGTAGTCGAAGCCGGAGTCGATGAGCTCCAGGCCGATCTCATAGTAGTTGTTGCGGCTGGCCTGGTGGGCATAGAAGGCGGCGGGCGTGGCGTGGTTGAGGTTCACCGAGGAGATCACGCCGATTTCCCAGCCCTTCTGGGCTTTGAGCTGCTCGGCAATGGTCTCATAGGCGGTGGTGCCGGTCTCATCCATGTTGATGGTGCCGGAATAAGTCTTGTGGCCGGTGGAGATGGAAGTGGCCGTGGACGCCGAGTCGGGGCAGAAGCTGTTGGAGTCATAGGTCACGGCGGAGCCGGCCACGGGGAAGTTCATAAAGTTGAGGTACTCCGGGCCATCGAGAATGGCGCCCTGGTTATCGTCCAGGCTGGGTTCAGCCTGCCAGTAATCGGCATCGCTCAGGGCGCCCAGGTAGTCGCTGGTGGACTGGATCTGGGGATAGCTCATGCCGTCGCCGATGAACAGGAAGACATACTTGGGCGCGGCGGGCGTCTGCTCCTCTTCCGCGGGGGCGGGCGCAGGCTCTTCCGTCTCCGGGGCGGGATCTGCGGTTTCCTGCTGGGTGGTGTCGGTGGTGGTCGTTTCTTCCTCCTGGGTGGTTGTCGTCTCATTGGCGCAGCCGGCCAGCAGAGAGGCGCAGAGCACCAGGGAGAGAAGCATGGCGATCAGTTTCTTCATGGATCTCGTTTCCTCCAATTTCTTTCTGATGATATGGATGTTTGGAACGGTTTTTATTCTATCCATGAAGCGTAAATTCCGCCATCCTTCCCGTGTGAAAGGCAGGTAAAGTTCATCCATGCGGCCGCGCCGGATCCAGAACCGTGGCCGGGTCGAAGAAGAACCGCTTCACCCGCTCCGGGTAGTCCTTCATCACCATGCCGTCCAGGTTGAGCCTGCTCTGGAAGAGCATGCCGTTTTCCCAGCGGGTGGTCATGCTGGCCTCCACGGGGCAGTAGATGGTAAAGCCCTGCTCCTTGAGGTAGAGAAGCCGGGGATCGTTGTCCGGGAAGGCGACGCCAAAGGGCGAGATGAAAATATTCGTCTCCCCCACATAGGGGGCAATGTCCCGCTTCCACCGGCCGATGTCGTACTCCTCCTGCTGGGCGGTGATGGTGCGGTCGCTCCAGTACTGGTTGTGGGTATAGCTGTGGCAGGCGATCTTCCAGCCGCTTTCCCGCAGCGCGGCGGCCACATCCCTGGTCTTCTGGAGCATCCATGCCTGGGTCGCCGCGTCATAGTCCTCCAAATCGGTGATGCGGTAGCCGAAGGCGCCCTCGTAGCCGGTGATGGCCACCACACCCTTGGCGCCCCGCCAGGAGAATTCCGGGTGCTTGGCCACGTAGGCGTCGAGAATGGGCATCACGTCGCCGTCGTAGGTGGGTTGGCCGTCCACCACCGTCACCACCCGGCCTTCCTCGTCCACGTCCAGCCGCTGGGCAAAGCCGTCGCCCTCCATATATTTGTAGTAGTTCACATCGTCCACCGAGATCACCAGGGGCTTTTTCCCCGGCGGCAGCAGGATCTCCCGCCGGACAGCCTCCCCGTCGCGGAACTCCACCAGATCGGTGATGTCATAGAGAATGAAGCCCGCCGCCTGGAGCTTGGGCAGCATGGCCTGGAACTCGGAGACGGTGGTCATATAGAGGTCGTAGCCGGTGGAATCATAGTCGCCGTCAAAAGCGCGGTCGGTGTCCACGATGAGGCTGTGGAAAAACACGTGGTAGAACTGGTCGCCTTCATAGGGTACCAGTTCCGCCTGCTTTTGGGCAATCTCCCGGCGCAGTGCGTCGGTCTGGGCACTGCGAAGGGCTCCGGCCTGGTCGAGGAGCGCCAGCGCCTCGTCATAGTAGTAGCCCTGGGAGAGCTGGTAGGCGCGCTCCATCAGCGCCTGCCGCTCCTTGAGCATGGCCTCCTGCTCGGGATCCGGCTGCGGCTCCGGCTCGGGCTGTGGTTCCGGCTCCGGCACCGGCGTGAGCACCTCCGGCGGCTTGGAAGCCGCCGGTTCCTCCTTCTTCGCGGTGAGATATCGAAGAAAGATGCCCGCGGCAGCGAGCTCCACAAGCAGCACCAGCGCTAGCAATACGCCGGTCACGCGAACCCCGGCACTTCCCTTCGAGGTCATAGCTGCGCCTCCTTTCTCAAAGCATGGCGAGTTGGAACGATTTTATCCTTTATTTTTTCAGACGGATTTTGGCGCATTTTGGTTCCCGCAAAAAAACGACCCCTACAAATGCAGCGCAGATTGCGATGCACTTGTAGGGGTCGATGTCCTCATCGACCCGCTGGCGGCAAGGCTCATTTCAAGGAGCATCATGGGCGTCCTCCACCAGCTTCTTGAGCCGCTGAAGCTGCTCCTTGGAAAGCCTGCCGCCGGAGAGGAGGGCGGCAAAGAGCTGCTCCGGCGCGCCGCCGAAGAGCTTGCCCACCAGGGCTTCGGCCTCGTCGGCCTGCACCTCCTCCTTGCTCACGCAGGCGTGGCAGAGGAAATGGGGCTCGCTGCGGGCGATGGCGCCCTTGGCAATGCACTTTTTGATGACGGTGTAGGTGGTGTTCATGTTCCAGCCGGTCTCGTCCTTGAGGACGTCGGAGATGTGCTTGGCAGTCTGATCTCCCTCCCGCCACAGTACCTCCATGACCTTCAGCTCCGAATCGAATAGCTTCACTGCCAATGCCATCGCTCCTTTTCAAAGTTGTACTTTCATACTACCAAAATAGTTTTCCCTTGTCAACCCAGGCCGGCTTGACTTCTCCCGCAGCGATTTTTATAATGGTTGCAGAAATCTTCGAAGAAATGGCAAAGGAGGTGCAGGTATGGAACATTTTCTCCTCTGCTGCAATGGAATCCTGCCCATTTTGCTCCTGATGCTCCTGGGCTACGTCCTTCGGCGGCTTCATGTGCTGGACGCAGGAGCCTTTGCCGCCCTGGATCGGCTGTGCTTTCGCGTTCTCATCCCGGCCATGCTTTTTGTGAGCGTCTACACCGCCGACTTCTCCACGGCATTTCAGCCCAGCGCCATGGTCTTTGTCGTTCTGGCGGTGGTGGGGAACTTTCTTCTGGTTTTTCTGCTGGTGCCCCGGTGGATACCCGCCCCTGCCGACGCCGCCTCCACGGTGCACGGCCTGTGCCACACCAACATGGCCGCCCTGGGCATTCCGCTCATCGTCAATCTCTTCGGCCAGTCCCAGCTGGCCGTCTACTCCATCCTCATGGCCTTCGCCTCGCCCCTGGTCAACGCCCTGATGGTCTTCGAGCACCTGTACTTCCAGGGCGACCGGGTAAAATTGGGCAAACTGGCGCGGAATGTATTCACCTCGCCCTACCTGGTGGGCACCCTGGCGGGCATTGCCTGCAAAGTGCTGGGACTCCACTTCCCCACCTTTGCGGAAAGCGCCCTTACAAGCCTTCAGTCCGCGGCCACACCCATGTGCCTCATCGCCCTGGGCGGTTCCTTCACCTTCCGCAGCATCCGCGGGCAGGCTGGCCGGGTAACAGCCATCGTCCTTTCTAGGTGCGTGGGGATCCCGGCGGTAGTGCTGGGGATCGCGGTGGCGCTGGGCTTCCGCCGGATCGTGCTGGCGTCGCTTCTGGTGCTCTTCTGCTGCCCCAGTGCAGCTGCCACCTACTCCTTCTCCACTGGTTACTGCGGAAACCCCACCTTGGCCTCCCAGATCGTGGTCTACACCACCGCCGTCTCCCTCTTCACCATCTTCCTCTGGCTCTTTGCCTTCCTCCAACTGGGTCTTTTATAACGGAGAATCAAGCCGTCCGAACCTGCTCTCATCATGGGCTGGTTCGGATATTTTTTGCGGCCGCGCCCCTGCGAAGGCAGGCGCGGCACGCCAGCCCTCATGCACTTGCGCCGTTGTGCCGATTTGTAAAATGCGTCAAATTTGTACAATATATATACAGAAATCGATTGTTTAATTCAAAATAATTGTTGCATTTTATGGATTTTCCCGTTATAATATTGAAGCTATCACGCAAGATTGTGTCTGTAATTTTGCCGCGTCCAGTGCGATTCTCAGAAGATATGGCGCATGGTTCATTGGTTGTAAATCTGTCTTTGGAGGCAAAGTTGATGAAAATTGAAAAGCGAATCATTTCCAAGCTGAATAAGTGCTATGCCATTACCCGGCTGACTTACCAGGGAAAGCCCGCCTTTCTGGTGGCTGCTGAGCGGCACGATCCCTGCTACCTGTTCTCTGAGGACGGCGAACGGCTGGATACCGTTTGGACGGAACCCGGCGGCGTGATGAGTATGACTCCTGTGCCCGGTACGGAGAACACCTTCCTGGCAGTCCACCAATTCTATTCCCCGGACGATTCCAAGGAGGCCAAAATCGTCATCGCCCAGAAACAGGATGGGGAGGGCTGGAGCATCCGAACCCTTTGTGATGCACCCTTTGTCCACCGCTTCGGCATTTTGTGCCGTGGGGGCATCCGTTATCTGCTGGTATGCTGCTTGAAGACCGGCCACGCCTACGACGATGATTGGCGCAGTCCCGGCGCCTGCTACGCCGCCGTGCTGCCTGAAGATCTCTCCCCATTCCATGAAAACCATCAGCTCAAGCTGATGCCCATTCAGATCGGTATGCTGAAAAACCACGGCTACAGCCTGCTCCACAAAGACGGCTACGATGCTGCCGTTGTGGGTTGTGAAGAGGGCGTATTTGTGTTCAATCCTCCCGCTGCCGCCGGTGAACCCTGGAAAATCGATCATATTCTCAGCGTTCCCACCTCTGACGCCGTCCTGATGGACTTTGACGGGGACGGCCTGGACGAGCTGAGCTGCATTGCGCCCTTCCACGGCGACTCCCTGGTCATCTACCATCTGGATGTCCACGGAAACTATGTGCCCCAATGGAAGCTGAGCCAGCCCGAAAAGGAAACCGGCATGATCCACGCCACCTGGGCATGCAATCTCCTGGGAACCCCCTCCTGGATCGTTGGCTGGAGAAAGGGAACCCGGGATACCATTGTCATCCATTGGGACAAGGAGGCCGGTACCTATGTCTTTGACTACCTGGACAAGAACACCGGCTGTGCCAACGCCATGCACTTTGTGAACACCAGGGGAGAAGACGTGGTGATCGGCACCAACCGGGAAATCGACGAAGTGGCCATGTATCTCATCAAAGCGGACTGATCCTCACAGGAGAGGCTGCCCAATCCCGTGCGACTGTCAAAAAACCTCGCCGAGACCTTATGTGACAGAGCAGCGGGGGGGGTGTGCGGGGGGCAAAAAGCCCACCGCGCGTTCCATCAACAGGATTTTGAAACTTTTTTGTAAGTTTCAAAATCCGCACAGCGGGGCGAAAATACTTTTTCGACACGCTGTCAGGCGCCCGGCTCAACCAAGAGCCGGGCGCCGGTTTATTGCAGGCGGTATCGCTTATTGCGGCTTCCTGAAAATCAGATGTTATTTTCCGTTCTCTGGATCAGGTCATTCTGGCAATCTTCAGACAGCTCAATAAAGTAGGCGGAATACCCTGCGATCCGCACCACCAGATCCCGGAATTCTTCCGGATGCACCTGTGCCTTGCGCATCGTCTCGGTGGAAACCACGTTGAACTGGATTTCTGCACCGCCGTTGGCCATATACACCTTCACCAGATCCCGCAGCTTGTGAACCCCTTCCGTGTTACTCAGGGCAGAGGGGTGAATCCGCAGATTCAGGCACACGCCGTCCATATACCGGCTCTGATCGTAGCATAGCGCCGAAGCCAGCACCGCCGTGGGGCCGTTTACGTCCCGCCCCTGCGCCGGGGAGGCTGCATCTGCAATGGGGGTGCCTGCCAGACGTCCATCCGGCGTCGCCCAGGTGGTGTAGCCCTGCCCCACATGATCTGCCGCGCCGTAAAGGCCGGCCTTAAAGACCTTCGCCCGCTTAGAGTAGCATTTCTTGGTGAAGCCGTAGTATTGCTCCAGCACCCAGCGCATCATGGCATCCGCGTTCTGATCCGCATTGCCAAAGTGGGGGGCGTCATGGATCACTTTCTGGCGCAGCTCTTCATAGCCCTCCCAGTTGGCCATCACTGCGTCGTACATGGTCTTGCGATCCACAAACTGGTTGTCATAGCACAGATACTTGATGACGCTCAGAGAATCGGCCACTGTGGCAAGCCCCGTGGCCGTTCCGCCGTAGGAGTTATACTTGGCACCGCCGGCAGTGCAGTCCTTCCCGGATTCCATGCAGCCGTCTAAGGAAATGGACAAAATGGCATGGGGGGTGTGGTACTGCACCAGGTATTCAAGATAGTTATTCAAGGATACCTGCGCCCGGAGGTAATACTCAGCCAGACGGCTCCAGGCCTGCTGCACCTGGGAGAAATCCTCCATCTCATAGAGAAAGCCGGTATGGATCGGGCTCTGATGGCCATTCATGGGGTTCTTGCCATCGTTGAGCGCCATGGCGAGGATGGAACTATAGTGAATGGAGGCATGGGGCGGGCAGACGCTGTTGGCACAGGAATAGTCGTTGCCGGAGCCGGTAATCTCCTGGCAGCCGATGATGGCATAGTCCCGGGCATCCTCCAGCGTAAAGCCCAGCTCTCGGACGATGCCGGGGATGATGACATCGTCATTCTGGAACAGCGGCAGGCCGCCCACACGGCGGGAGGTCTCAATGGCAAGCTCCCACAGATCGTCGGGCGTATTCTTGCTGACACGCAGGGAAATCGTCGGATCGTGGAGGCTCAAGCGGCTGACGCTCTGCAGTACCATATACGTCACGGGGTTGGAGGCGTCCTCGCCGGTGGCGGGATCCACGCCGCCGATGGTATTGTGGAGATAGGTATTGCCGATTCCCACGATCTTCACCAGCGGCCCCTTGCCGCCGCCGTACATGCCATTGACCTTCAGGTAAAAGCAGTCCAGGATCTCCTGTGCCTGATCCATGGTCAGGCTGCCCTTTTCGAGATCCGATTTGAGGAACGGCCAGGTATACTGATCGATCCGGCCGAAGGAGCCAATCTGGCTCAGAGCGCCAAGATGCAGCAGGTACTGATATAGCAGCGCCGCCTGCAGCGCTTCGCGGAATGTGCGGCAGGGATTCTCCGAAATCCAGTATAGGCTGTCCGCCATGGAAAGCAGCTCCGCCTTCCGGGCAGGATCCGGGCAGGTCTCGGCCTTGCGGGTACATTCGTCACCGTACCGGCGAACATAGGTTGTGGCAGCGTCGCAGACGATGGTTACTGCGGTGTAAAACATCACCTTTTCCGCATCCTCGCCCATGAGGTTGTTCACATGGGCATCCAGCCACTCCTGCGCCTCCCGGCGGATAGCGCCGTAGCCTTTGTTGATGATCTTGGCAAAGCCGGGGGTGAGATGCCCCGAAGGCATCATCATCAGTCCAACCTTGGGATTGGCAGCGGAAACGCCCGCCTCCGCCAGCTCCTGATACCCCTCCGGCACCCACTGGGCTGCCATGTCGTTATAGGTATTGCCCTTCCAGAAGTCTTCGATGGATTGGAATGCTTTCAGATCCTCCGGGCTGATGGCCATGGGCAGATCGTCGGTTTTGGGCGCGTGATAAAGGCCATCCGCCTCCAGCGTCCAGCCGCTTTCCTCCACGTCATGGGTCACCCATGTGCCCCGCCCCCACTCCGGCTCACTGCCGCAGCCACAGAAATTCTTACACTTGTTTCCCACGAGAACCTCGAAATCTTCCACCCGGATGGTCATTTTTTCGCAGATTTCCCGCAGCAGCATGGGGCGGCGAATGGCCGGCACCATATGTTTATGGGTACGATAGAATTCCGTGGTGATGAGCGCCCGCTCCGCATCGATGATATAAAGGCGGTTGCGCGTCTTCTCGTGCATGAGATGAATTCGATCCGTCACCGGACGAAATGTTACCATAAGCCCTTCTCCTTCCGTATATTACAGCGCGTACGCGGCATCAAAGCCGCTGTGCACCGCATCGCCGATCTTGCCGGATCGGCAGCAGTCGCCGATCATGCGAAACTCCGGTACCACCCGGAATTGTTCCGCCTCCGCCCGGCGGGGTTTCAAGCCAACAGCCCAAATGACCAGATCCGCCTCCACCAAAATGGTCTCGCCGTTTCGCCGGCACTCCACCGCATCTGCGCCGATGCGCACAACCCGCGTCTCATCCAGCTCGGTAAGCCCCGCGCCGATGCGCTCGAGTAAGGCAATGGACATGGTGCGGGTGGTGCGGCTGCCCGGCCCCATGGGCAAAACATCCCGGGCGCGCAGATCCACGATGTTCACCGTGTTCCCTGCTTCCTTGTAATGGCAGGCGGCCTCATACCCCGTCATCCCGCCGCCAATGATTACCACTCGCTTGCCGGTCACATCCATCGGAAGATTCTCACAGGTGTAGGTGGGCATTGCAGGATCCGCCGCAATGGGTGCAGCCATGGGAGAAGCGCCCACTGCTGCGATCACGGCATCAAAGCCTTCCTGTTCCAAAAGCGCCGGCGTCGCTTCTGTATGGAGCCGGATATCTGCCACCAGCTTTTCCGTCTGCGCCACTGCCCAGTGCAGGTATGGCACAAAATCCTCCTTCACCGGCAGCATGGAAGCCGTTCGCAAATTGCCGCCCAGCTGGCTTTCCCGCTCAAACAGCGTTACGCTGTGGCCGCGCAGCACGGCAGTTCTTGCCGCCTGCATCCCGCCGGGGCCGCCGCCGATCACCGCCACGCGTTTGGATTTCCGGGCGGGCGGGAGGGTGCCCTCGGGGAATTCATCCTCCTGTCCACATAGGGGATTCACGGCGCACACCACGGTGCTGTCCTGGCTGACGCCGAAGCAGTAGCCGCAGCGGATGCAGGGAGCGGCCTCCTCGGGGTGGCCGGTGGCGTACTTGAGGGGGAAGTCCGGGTCGGCCAGGAAGGGGCGGCAAAATGCAATCATATCTGCATCGCCGTTTTCCAGCGCCCGTTCGCCCAGCTCCGGGTTCATCATACCGGCAACCACCGCCACAGCTGCCTTGGTGTGCCGCTTAATCTCCCGGGCAAACTTCAGATTGATGCCCTTTTCCATGTAGCAGTTGGGGAAGCAGAAGCGGCTATAGCCGGGCAGGCTGATGAGGCCGCCGGAAACGTGGTACAGGTCGATCTTCCCCTCCAGGCACTCCAACAGTTCCAGGGTGTCCTTGAGTTCCAGGCCGTCGGTGGTATACTCGCTGCCTGAGATCCGGTACTCGATGACAAAGTCTTCGCCGCACAGCCTCCGAACTTCATCGCACACTTCGCGGATGAACCGGCTGCGGTTTTCCACGCTGCCGCCATACGCGTCGGTACGGTGGTTGGTCAGGGGGCTTGCAAACTGCGCCAGCAGATTTCCGTGGCCGCCGTGAAGCATGACCATCCGAAAGCCGCTGTTCTTGCACAGCAAGGCAGACTGGGCGTAGGCATTTGCCATGTCGTGAATCTGCTCTATGGTCATTTCCACATCCCCGGGCTTCCGGGGAGAGGGGCCGATGGGCGCGCCGGTGCTTCGGAACGGATGGGCATTGAGGCCGGGATGGTTGATCTCAATGTCCGCCACAGCGCCGTAGCGCTCCACGCCCCGGACGAACTCGGAAAGGCCGATCTGTACCCGGGGACTGGATAAATCCACCTGCCGCGCTTCGTCGCGATAGTGGGTCATATCCAGCGAGCAGTTGCCCAAAGTGACCACTGCCGCGCCGCCTCGTGCGGAAGCGCGGTGAAACTGGATCAGCTCCCGGGTGACGCAGCCATCATTGGAGGCCATGCCCGGCACCATAGGAGCGTGAATGATTCGGTTGCGGAACGTAATGCCCCGGATGGTCAGGGGGCTAAAAATCAGAGGATAATCCGTTTGCATCTGCTCCATTCCTTCCCATTGCGGCAGCGCCGCTTCTTCTGGTGCTATTATAGCGCGGCTCCTTTGAATTAACAAACAAAATATGAGGTAATATAACAAATAAATATTGTTAATCAGCGCGTACTGTGCTATACTGGCACCAATACAGCGAAAGGAGCGAAGGCGCATGTTCAGCAAACACATTTCCTTTTTTCTAGAGGCCGCCCAGTGCCTGAACTTCACCGAGGCCGCCAAGCGGATGTATGTCAGCCAGCAGGCGATGACCTGGCATATTGCCGCCTTGGAAAAAGAGCTCAATCTCACGCTGTTCGTCCGTTCCACCCGCTCGGTGCAGCTGACGCCGGTGGGAATCTATCTGCGGGATCAGTTTTCCCGGCTCAGCGATGAGATGAATCTCATTGTGGAACGGGCAAAAAAAATGAGCACCGAGCAGCTCAGCCGCCTCAGCTTGGGTTTTTACCACGGCCTGTCCCGCCAGCGGATTATCATCCCGATCCTCACCGCGCTGCGCCAGCAGTGCCCGGATACGTTTTTCGACGTCCAGGTGCTGGATATGACCACATTGCGCAACCGCCTGCTGGACGGCAAGGTGGATCTTGGCATTACCATGACCGACGCCGGCACCGCATGGCCGGGGATGCAGACCACCGTTCTGCGCAGCTACCCCTTCGGCATTTACCTCGCGAAGGATCATCCCCTGCTGGAGGGCGGCTTTTCTCCAGAAAAGCTGCGCGCCATCAGTTATCTCACCACGGAGCGTCCCGGCGCCCTGTTGGGAGAGGGGCGCCGGCAAGCGCGTCCCAGTTGGCTCCAGAATTTGCCCTGCCGGGACACACTGTTTTTGCCGGATATGGATACCCTGATGGTTTACGTGGAAAGCAGGCGTGGCTTTACCTGCCTGACGGACAATCTGCAGGCGCTGGACGGCAACGCCCGTCTCGTGCGGTTGGAACTGCCTGCACCGGGGGGCTTTTCCCAGATGATCTGCGCCTATCCGGAAAATACGCCCAATCCGTTGGCCGGCTCCATGGCCGGCCTGTGCCGCGGAGCCCTGGAGGAATAAGAAGGCCGCCAGCTTGGGATCGCCCCTTCTTGTCAGCGCACATTCCAGAACTGAAACAGCGCTTGGTAAAAGGGCGGCTGCGAGAAGGCAAGCTGCATCTGCGGGTGGAAATCCTCGTATCCCGCGCCCCGTTCACGCCAGTAGCGGCATCCCCGTTCCAGCTCTTCCAGCCGGCTGATGGGCACCGCCAGAATGGTCTCGTTGGAGCCGGACAGGGCGCGCTCCTGGTCGCCGGGATCGGGAATGGCGATGCCATAGTCCCCTGTGAGGATTGGCTCAGCGATGGTGTGCATGCAGGAATCGATGGGATCCAAGGTGGTCTGCAGCAGCGCACCTGTCTCGTGCTTGATCGCCATCAGGAAGAAACGGAGCTGAAAATTGTTGTCGCAGGGGAACAAAATCACATCCGGGCGGAAGGAGCAGGTTTCCGCCGGCCCCATCAAAATCCCCTGGTGGACGGGAAGCACCGGGAAAGACCGCAGGAGCTCGGCCGCTTTTTCCGGATCCCGGATCCCCAGGCGATCCCGGATGGCGAAAAAGGCCGGACTCCCCGGCGTGATCTCGCCCAGCCCCAGCCATACCATGGGATTCCAGCAGCTGTGATCTGTCCGTTCCATGTAGACAGTTTTCCCCTCCCGCTTTACCAGCGCCAGCCCCTGACATAGGGCAATGGGAGTGCCCAGGGATGTGACGGGGCGGATTGCCTCCGGCGGCGCAGGATCATCCCAAAGTGCCACGGCCTGGGGATGGAGGCTCAGGCGGGCGGATTGCGCCACATAGTGGGCGGAAGCGCTGCATTGCGCCGGGGTCATCATCGGTCGATAAAGCACTGGATGGCGTCCCATACGCCGTCCAGGCCTTCGATGACCTTGCAGTACAGGTCGTACTTCCTGTCGTAGACATCCCGGTACGCCGCTCTGGGCAGGTACGTCCGCCCCAGCTTGGTCATGAGATCGGAGGCAGTCTGATAATCCTTGCAATTTCCGCAAGCTACGGACGCGTTGATGGCGCAGCCCAGGGTGCCGGTTTCGCCGATGTCGGCAGTCTGAACCGGCATGCCGCACACGTCCGCGAAGATCTGCGCCCACACCGCACTTTGGGCGGCACCGCCTGCCAGCCGGATGCCCGCCACCGGGTGATCCAGACTTTTCTTCAGCTTTTCCAGATGGTAGCGGTGGGAGAACACAATGCCCTCGTAAATGCCCCGTGTGATATGGGCACGGGTGTGGTGCATGGAAAGCCCCACCAGAGCGCCTCGGGCATTGGGGTGGACGTTGCTGGCCATGAGAAACGGCAGAAAAATGGGGCAGAACGCATCCGGGCTGACGCTCTCGCACCAGGCATTGAGTTTCTCATAGACCGAGCCGGGCGTCTGCTTCACCTCCGGCAGCAATTGGTCGATATACCACTGGTTATTGCCCGCAGAGGTGGGGCTGCTCTCTTCCACCAGATAGTAGGCGGGGTCGCAGAACAGGGAGTTCAGCTTGACCGAGCCGTCCAGAGCCGGCGTCTCACGGATATACCCATTAATGCTCCAGGTGCCGGCGATCATGCACAGCCGGGCGGGATCGGACACGCCCACGGCAATGGCGCATGCATCGATGTCAAACATTCCGCCGGCCACGGGCGTACCGGCTGCCAGCCCGGTTTGCGCCGCGGTCTCGGGCGTGATGACGCCGCAAATCTCCGCGGAAGTGCACAAAGGCGGCAGCGCATGGGCGAACATGGAAAGATCCAGCAGCTCCAAAATTCTCGGATCATACTGCTTGGTGTAGAGATTTAGCAAATTGGAACCGGATACGCATGTAAGCTCTGCCCGCGCCTGGCGGGTCAGCCGGAAGCGGATATAGTCCACACAGGAAAAGATATATTTGATCCGGTCAATGAGCTCCGGCATTTCATCCCGGATCCACGCCAGCAGCGCCACCGGCTGGCAGCTGAGAATGCCCTGGCAGGTGTAGGCAAAGAGCTTTTGCGCCGTGCCGTCGGCCTCCCAGCGGGGCGGGTATGCCCACGCTCGGTTGTCTGTGGACAAAATGGCGTGGGACACAGGATGGCCGTCCTTGCCCCACAGATACAGCCCCTTGCCGTGGCCGCAGCAGGATATGCAGGCAATCTCCGCCGTATTCACGCCGGATTTCTCCAGCACCGTGCGGATCATCCGGCAGTTGTCCTCCCACATGGTTTCCATGTCCCGCTCGCAGTAGCCGGACTGGGATGCGATGGTACCGGAGCTGCAGGAAGCCACCTGAATTTCCCGTCCGGTTTCGTCGTAAAGGGCGGCTTTTGTGGTAGTGCCGCCGTTGTCTATTCCAAGATAATATGGCATAGGCATCTCCTCCTCGTCTTTTTTTCAACATAATCGACGGGCTTAAAAATGTCAAGCAGATCTATCTTACAGAATTTTTAATAATTAGTAATGTTTGACAGATGGTTTTTTTGTGCTTATAATACAAACATCTATGGCTGCGACAGCCGAGGAGAGGACAGGTCTGTATGACGATTTATGACATTGCAGAAATCGCAGGTGTCAATGCCAGCACCGTCTCCCGGGTCATCAACGGTAAGCCAGGGTGTGGGAAGAAGAAGCGGGAGGAGATCCTCGCGCTGCTGAAACAGTATAATTTCATCCCCGACGCAACTGCCCGCAACCTGGTATCCCAGCGCAATCACACCGTCGGAATCCTCACAGATGATCTGCATTCCACCCACATGAACGAAGCGATTGCCATTTTGCAGAATGAACTTTTGAGCGCCGGATATCACTGCTATCTGAGCTATGTGAACGATGGAACCAGTCCAGATGCCGTGGAGCGAGGCTTCCGGGATCTGGCCAGCCGCCGGGTGGAGGGGGTGCTGCTTTTGGGGCAGTGCTTCCACGATCATCAAGCGCTGGAGCCGGAGATTATCAAGTATCTGCCGGATAAGCCGGTGGTGCTGGTCAATCAGACGCAGCCCTCCCAGCTGGAAAACATCTATGCCATCGGCGCCAACGAGCCGCGCGGCATCCACCGGTGTGTGGAGCTGCTGGTCAGCCGGAAGCGAAATCATCTCATGCTTCTCATTGACCGGGGCCGTACCAGTACCCTGCAGCTGAAGCAGGCCTTCGAAGAGGCGCTGACAAAATACGGCAGCGAGATTGCAGGATGCACCGTCGCCGATGTCCCTTATCGCGGCACGGAGGGAGAAGAGACTGCCCTTACCATCATGCAGCAGCACCCCGAAGTGAACGGGATTATGTGCACCCATGACCGCATTGCCATCAACGCCATTTACGCATTGCAGAGTTTGGGGCGGGAGGTGCCCGGGGACGTGTCCGTCATCGGCGAGGATAACTCGGAGCTTTGCAAGGTATGCCGCCCCAAGCTCACCTCGCTGGATACCATGATCCGGCAAATCACCCTTTTGTCTGCGGAAACCATACTCTGCGCGATGGAAGGACGCCCCTGCTCGCACTATGTGTCCCTGGAAATGGAAATGCATCACAGGGACAGCGTATAGGAAAGGAAACTCCATATGACGTTCATTGACGCCCATGTTCACATTTTCCCCGAGACGGCACTGGGGCGCGTAAATCCCCGTTTTGGCGGGGAATATGCCCCCTATGGCTTTCTAAAGCTCCCCGGCGGCGGCGGATACCATGTCATGCCCCCCTACATCCACGACACCCAATTCACGGCAGACACCCTGGTTCATATGATGGATGTCTATGGCGTGAAACAGGCCGTGATTCAGCAGTCCATCCTGAATGAGCAGAACGCTGTGGTGGCGGAAGCCGTGGCGCGGTATCCCCACCGGCTCTCCGGCTCTATGATCCTCGAACCGGGTTCAAACTGGCAAGCGGATCTCCTGCACTGGAAAAAAGCCGGCCTCAACAGCATCAAGTTTGAAATGCGCGCCTTTTCCATGGCCTGCCCCGGTGTGGGCTACGACCATCCCTGGATGCGCAGCATGCTGGAGCTTGCCCGGCAGGAAGACCTGACGGTGGTATTTGATCCGGCACCCACGGATTTCCCGGTGTATCGCCCCGAGGCGCTGTTTGACGCGCTGCGCGCCCTGCCCGGAATTCGGGTGGTCATCTGCCATCTGGGGTATCCCAAACCCATGGACACAGCGCAGAGCCGGAGCAAGTGGCAGGAGATGGTGGAGCTTGCCAAGCTGCCCGGGGTTTGGCTGGACGTCAGCGCGCTGCCGGACTTGTTCGAGGAAGAGGGGTGGCCCTATCCCACCGCCGCCGCATACCTGCGCCAGGTCAAAGACTGGGTGGGTGCGGACAAACTCATCTGGGGCACTGATGTGCCTGGTACGCTGTGCAACGCCACCTATCCGCAGATGCAGCGCATGTTCTCCATCCCGGGGCTTTTCTCGCAAGAGGAGCAGCAGCTTCTCTTCTCGGAAAATGCCCGGGCTGCCTACTGTCTGTAAGCGCGAGAATCCAACCTCTGCAAAATAATAGCCGCCTCTTTGCTCCCTGCCGCTACTGCTTTTGCAGATGCGGCAGGGAGTTCTTTGTCCTCTGGAAGGTATTTCCTCTGCGCAAGAGGGAATTGGGCGATTTCGCACAAAACGAAACGTAGTTTTTGAACAGTTGTGCCAAATGTCGAAACAAGGCAAAAAACCACTTGAAAAACTGTGCAGAATGTGTTATTTTTTGTCATGAAAAATTGCGCAACCGATTGCGCAATTTCACCACCAGCGCCGGTGTCCATGGTTTCAACTGAAAGTCCGATACTCATTTTGCTTGTAAGGAGAACAAAAACTATGTCCAGCAAGAAAACGCTTCAGCAGATTCTGGAGGAAAGCAACAAATGCTTCCTCGTCCCCTGTGTTTACGACTGTGCATCCAACCACGCCATGGAGATGTGCGGCTTCCCTGTAACGCTGCTGTCCGGCGGTGAAGTTTCCATCGCCATGAACGGCGTTATTGACTACGGCTTCACTGGCCTGACGGATCTGGAGTGGGTTGTCAGCCGTGTTGCTAGCACCAGCTCTGTGCCGCTGATCTGCGACATCGAAGATGGCTTTGGTGGACCTCTTGCTGTTTACCGCGCTGCCAAGCGCCTGGCTGCCGCCGGTGCCGCCGCCGTCCAGTTGGAAGACTCAGCGGACATGGAAGAGTCTGTCAAGCTGCTGCCGAGAGCGCAGTATTTGGCGAAGGTTCGCGCAGCGCTCCAGGCGCTCAAAGGTACCAACTGCCTTCTGATTGCACGAAGCAACGCAGATCCCTTCGATCCCGCGCAGATGAAGGAAGGCTGCGAGCGCCTGCAGGAGGCCATTGAGATCGGCAAGGCACAGGGTCAGATGGTGCTGGCCATGATGGTCTTGATCGTGGACTATGAGCATGCCAAGGAAATGGCCAAGATTGTCACCGGCCCCAAGGTCTACGCCGATGTGCGCGCCGACAACGGCGTTCCCGCTGTGACCATGGAGCAGCTCACCGAGCTGGGCTTTGTGATGTGCTCCACGCACTTCACGCTGAAGTCCGCCATGGAGGGCATGCTGGAGCACGGCAAGAAAAACTTCGAGAGCCAATCCGTTGCCTACACCTTCACCCATGCCAGCGGTACCGGCGATCCCGACTTCAGCGCCACGCCCATGTTTGCACCCCAGGATTATATGGCACTGGAAAGCTCCTTCACCGGTGCGGATAAGGAATACACCATCGTAGGCCACAAAGTTGAGGATTATCCCGAAGGCTTCAAGCGCATCGACATCGAAGACCGCCTGTAATTGGGAGGCTCGCATATGTATTTCCCTGAAGAAACGCTTCGCGCATACATTGCCGACGGCAAGGTTCGCCTGGTTCCGGAGCTGGCCGATTGTGCCGGCGCCAAGGCCGCGGAAATG
Source organism: Candidatus Avoscillospira stercoripullorum (assembly GCA_018712905.1). Classification (GTDB taxonomy): domain Bacteria; phylum Bacillota; class Clostridia; order Oscillospirales; family Oscillospiraceae; genus Avoscillospira; species Avoscillospira stercoripullorum. The sequence goes on from DVGD01000147.1 coordinate 17,564, forward strand.
AATGGCTTTGAGGTCATTATGATTAGCAGCGGAGATCTGGCCTGCTCCCTGACGGGCATTCCCGATCTGCAGCTCCTATCCATCGATGATTTCTGCCAGGCGACCCAACGCATTACCAACATGACCCGGATGCCGCTGATTGTAGACGCCGACGACGGCTTCGGCTTCGGCCGCGGCCTCAATACCTTCTATGGCTGCAAAAGAATTATGCAGTCCGGCGCAGCCGGTGTGCTGGTCACCGACACCAGCGAGCTGGCACGCCAGGGGCAGCTCTCCATTGAGGACGCCGTACTCCGGTTCAAGGCAGCCCGGGATGGTCTGGATGAAGACGGACGCCACGGCTTCCTCATCGCGCGGATCGATACCAACCCGGAAGAGGACTTTGACGACTGTGTCGCCCGGATGAAGGCCTATATGGCCGCCGGTGCAGATATGATTTGCGTATTGTGGATGCACAAGCTCAAGAGCAACAAGTTCGAGCTGCTCCAGCGGCTGAAAGAAGCCTGTGACTGCCCCATGTGGTACCCCGACCTCTGCGGCAGGAGCTACGATCCCAACGAGATCACCATGGATGAGCTGCGCAGGCTGGGCAACTGTCATCTGGTTGGCATCCACTTCTCCTGTCACGCAGCCATGATGGCCATGCTGGATGTAGGCCGTCATGTTCTCCGGGAAGAAACCAATGATTACCTCGATACTTGCTTTGACAATATCGGTTACAAATGCTACACTACTATGTCTATGTATGGTCTGGCGGACGGCTACTGGGTTGACCGTGAAGGACGGTATGTACGGCATCCGCAGGATTCCCTGGCCAAGCGGAACGCTGACTACTTCCTGCGCAGCACCGACGTACTCGATCCCGACGCACCAAAAGACAGCAAGCTGTAGCATTTTAACAAAATACGAAAAGGAGAAAAAACAATGAAGAAACTGGTTTGCTTACTGTTAGTAGTTGCCATGATCCTATCTCTGGCAGCCTGCGCTGGTGACAATAATGCCACCACAGACACCACCGACACCACCACTGACACCACCGACACCACCACTGACACCACCAACACCACCACGGAACCTTCCGGGGATTCCGACGACACCGCTTCCTCCGGCGACACGATCAAGATCGGTGTGTGCGCCAACTACTCCAGCATTGCAATTTCCTTCTTCGCCCCCGGTCTTTATTACGCAATTAACGAGATCAACGCGGCCGGCGGCATCGACGGCAAGCAGGTCGAGTGGGTCTATCGCGATACCCAGGGCGACGCTTCCAACCTGACCCAGAAGCTCAACGAGCTCAAGGACGAAGGCGTTGTCGCCATTGTGGGTCCTGACTCCGACGCCATGGCGCCCGCTGCTGCAAAGTGGGCAGAAGCCAACCAGATCGTTCTGGTTTCTCCCTCCACCATGTCCACCACCGTCGCCCTGGAGGCGCACAGTGATTACTTCTTCACTGCCGGCCTGAATGCTTGGGCCATCATCAACGCCATCAACAGCGACATCTCCGACAAGAACTACGAGAACTACGTTGTTATCGGCACCGACGGCGGTTCCTCCGACGACTTCATCAAGCTCTCGGCACAGACCTTCGACGCCGAGCAGTCCAAGACCGTGCAGGTTACCACCGGCACCACCGACCTGAGCTCCGTTGTCATGTCCCTGATGGGCGACGATCCCGATTTCTCCATTTCCTCCATCTCCGCTACCACTTGGACTTCTTTCTTTGCCCAGGCTTCTCAGCTGGGTATGTACGACGAGATCATAAACTACGGCTGGGAATTCATCGACTCCCTGTACACCGGTATCGGTGAGGATTACCCCGCCGGTCACTTCCGCGGCGTTCTGGGCTGGCCCCACTGCATCCAGGATACCGAGGAGCAGCAGGCTATGACCGCCGCCTTCCTGCAGATTGCCGAGGACGAGTTCGACATGACTGCTTCTCCCGGCGCGCAGATGATGATGTGGTATATCGCCGGTCAGTCCATCATCGAGGCTCTGAAGATCGCCGGTGCGGATTGCACCACCGATGCCTTGATTGATGCGCTGGAAAACATCGATTTTGCCACGCCTTGGGCCGACTCGATCTCCTACCGCGCCATGGATCACGCCCTGGTGATGCCCTACACCTTCGCCACTGCTGTGTGGGATGACCAGGAAGCCGGCACCGTCAAACTGGAAGACGTGATCGTCATGGATGCCAACGAACTCCTGCCCTCCTACGAGGACTACCAGAGCTACGCTGAGACCTACGGTCTGCCCTTCGACTGGGTGAAAGAGTAAATCAATGAACACGGTACGCCGCCTTCGGGCGGCGTACCACCCCGGAGGTAAAACGCATGAAAACCAGTTATCTTATTCAGGTTCTCATCATCGGAATCGCGAACGGCTTCCTGTACTACCTGATTGCCTGCGGTCTTTCACTGATTGTTTCCGGCATCGGTATTGTCAATGTGGCACAGGGTTGCTTCTTCATCCTCGGTATTTTCCTGTCTCTATCTCTGACGCCGAGCATCGGCCTGGGATGGTCGTGCTTACTTGTTCCCTGCATCATTGCTCTGTTCGCAATTCCCTTTGAGCGGCTGATCCGCCCGCTGCTCAGTAAACATGTTTTCTACGTCCTGTTGGCAACCTACGCACTGGCAATGATCATCGGCGATGTGACCTATTACTTCGTTGGTGGCAATCATGGCCTGACTGAGATCCCCGAAATTCTCAACGGCAGAGTCAATATTTTCGGGGGCAAAGTACCTGTCTATTATTTGTTCATCTGCGTTGTGGGTCTTCTGATCTACGCCGCCTACTGGCTGATGATGAACAGAACCAAACTTGGAAAAATCCTTCGTGCCAATATGACGGATCGTCAGATGGTCGAAGCTCTGGGATACAACGTCAATTTGCTGTTTATTGCGATGCTGATGCTGGCCTTTGCCATGAGCGCCCTGGGCGGCGTACTCAGCGGCTGCATCCAGTCCTATGACGCCAAGGGCAGCGTCACCGTGTTTACCAATGTCATGCCCATTATCTTTATCGGTGGTCTGCGGAATATGAAGGGCACACTTCCCTCCGCACTGCTCGTGGGTGTTGTGGGCGGCTTTGCAGCAGTTCTCACCCCGCAGTTTTACAACATGGTTCCGGCAGCTATGATGGTGTTGGTCATGCTGGTGAAGCCAGAGGGTCTGTTCACCAGAAAGGAGAAAGCATGAAAGCTCTGAAATCCAAAGCCGACCTCGTAACAGGTGTGGCGCTGATCGCGCTGCTGCTGGGGTTCTCCTTCTCCTCCAGCGTTTCCTTCAAGCATCTCATCATGAAAATTATCATCATGGGTCTGTTTGCTCTGAGCCTGAACATCCAGTCCGGCTGGGGCGGCCTGCGGCCTCTGGGGCACGGCCTCATGTTCGGCCTCGGCGCTTACACCTATGCCATTACCACCGTTCGGATGGACATGAACCCCTACCTGGCAGTGCTGGTTACGGTGGTGTTCACGGTACTGGTTTCCATGTTCCTGGGCTATCTGCTGGTGCGCAAGAGTGATGATTTGGCATTTTCCTTCCTCAGCATGGGCTTTTGCACCCTGACCTATACCATCATCCTCAAAACCAGCTACCTGGGCGTGGATGCCGGCATCAGCGGTGTGCCGCGTCTGCCCTTTGCAATCTCCGATGACGCCACCTATGTGCTGACCGTCGTCGTGGTCTGCATCGCTGTGCTGCTGATTTATCTTTTGTCCAAGTCCCAGTTCTCCTGGATTTTCCGTGCTGTCCGGGAAAACAAGGAAAAAGCCACCTGCATCGGTGTCAACATTGTGCGGGTGCAGCTGATGGGCTATGTCATCAGCGGTCTGTTCGCCTGCATTGCCGGCATGCTTTACACCATGAAGAACAACGGCGCGTATACTTATTCCTGCTCCGTGCAGCTTTCCATGGAAGCGCTGATTATGTGCCTGCTGGGCGGCATGAACAGCTTCTGGGGTCCGGCTCTGGGCGCCATGATCGTCACGCTGTTCAACACCCAGGTCACCAACACCACCATCTATGCGAACTTCTGGCTGGGCATTCTGACACTGTTCGTCGTGATGTTCATGCAGGGCGGTATTTTGGACGAAGGGCTGCGGGATCAGATCAAAGCCTTCCTCGTCAAGCGTCGCAGAAAGGGAACGGAAAAGTCATGAGCGAACAAACGTATATTCTTAGAACCGAAAATCTCACGAAGAACTTCGGCAGCCTCAAGGCCGTGGATGATATTTCCATTCAGGTTCCCTACGGTCAGATGCGGGCTGTCATCGGACCCAACGGCGCCGGCAAATCCACGCTGATGAATTTAATCATTCAGAAGACTCCCCTCTCCGCCGGCAAGGTATTTTTGATGGACAAAGAAATTACCGGCATCCCCACCCATACCATCTCCAATCTGGGTATGAGCAAGTGCTTCCAGATCACCCAGGTGTTCACATCGCTGACCGTGTTTGAAAACGTGCGCATGTCTCTGATCGTGGATCGGAAGAAGGCCTATAATGTGCTCCCGGTTGCCAGCAAATACCTGCGGGAAGAAGTCATGGAGATTCTCCGGCTGATCGGCATTGCGGATCTGGCAGACGAAGTGGTGAAAAACCTATCCTACGGCGACCAGCGCCGCCTGGAGATTGCCATTACCCTGGCCAAGCGCCCCAAGCTGATGATCCTCGACGAGCCCGCTGCCGGCGTGGCGCGGAAGGAAAGCTATGTGCTCATGGATCTGGTGCGTGAACTGCGGGATAAGCTGAACATGACCATGCTGTTCATTGAGCACGATATGGACATTGTCTGGAACTATGCCGAGGAAATCACCGTGATGAACCTGGGGCAGTTTGTGGCCTCCGGTACGCCGGAGGAAATCCGGCATAACGATTTTGTGCAGAAAGCGTATCTGGGAGGATAATGGTATGATTCTGGAAGTGAAAGATGTACACGCATACTATAAAGACTCTCATGTGCTGTTCGGTATGGATTTCGGTGTGGACGAAGGCGAGTCCGTCTGCCTGATCGGCAGAAATGGTGCCGGCAAGACCACCACCATGAAGGCCATTATGGGTATGATGAACCCTGTCCACAAATGTACCACGAAGGGCAGTATCCTGTTTGATGGGAAAGAGATCTGCGGGAAACCCACCTATGCCATCTCCAAAGCCGGTATGGGTTACGTTCCCCAGGGTCGTCACATCTTCTCTATGCTGACTGTGCGTGAGAACCTGGAAATCGCCGAGCGCAAGGGCGTGGGCGGCGAGATGACTTGGACGATGGAGCGGATTTTCGAGCTGTTCCCCCGTCTCAAAGAGCGGCTGAACTTCAAAGGCCCCAGCCTCTCCGGCGGTGAGCAGCAGATGCTGGCCGTGGCAAGAGGGCTGGTACAAAATCCCCGGATCCTGCTGCTGGACGAGATCACCGAAGGCCTAGCGCCTATCATTGTCGATGAGCTTGCCGAGATCATCGCCGAGCTGCGCAGGCAGGGCGTCACCGTCCTTGTGGCCGAGCAAAATATGAAGTTTGCGCTGAAGGTCTCGGATCGCTGCTGCATCCTGGAAAAGGGCAAAATCGTCTACAGCGATAAAACCTCCGATATCCCGCAGGAAATCTTTACAAAGTATCTGGGCGTTTAAACGCACCGTGTCCGGGGCGGCAGAGGCAATACCTCGGCGGCTCCGGGCACATTTTTACATTTGCACAGGAAAGGAGCAACCCCTATGTATCAATTTAAGCCGGTCAGTGATCGTGTGGCATATCTTCGGGAGCGCTATCGCACTTCCCCGGTGATTTTGGATTCCGAGCATGCCCGTCTGATGACGGAGGCTTATCAGAAATACGCCCACGACGTGGCGATTATCAAGCGCGCCAAGACGCTCTACTATGTCTGTGAGCACCGCACCCTTCGCGTGGAAGACAAAGAGCTCATCGTGGGCAACCTGGGTCTTAACTACCGCGGCACCAGCATCTCCCCCGATTATGGCATGGGCTGGCTCATCGACGAGCTGGATACCGGCCTCTTCGACCAGCGGGATACCCAGCTTGAGCACATGGAGCTCTCTGAGGAGGATCGGAAGATTTTCCGGGAGATCTATCCCTTCTGGGAGCAGAACAGCGCCTCCACGTTCGTCGACAAGGCAATCCCCAGCGTGTTCTCCGACGTGCTGGCAGGCGGCGTCCTGTCCTATCGCGATAAGGGTAACGCAGACATGCCCACCGGCCACTTCAACGCCAATTATAAAAAGCTCATCAACCGGGGGCTTGCTTCCATCCGCCAGGAGGCGCAGGAGAAGCTGGACGGCCTGATGGGGCACATCGGCCCCAATGACCCCGGCCGGTTCTTCTTCTATCAGGCAATTATCACCTGCTGTGATGCCGTGATCCTGCTGGCCAAGCGCTACGCCAAGGCCTGCTATGAAAAGGCGGAAACGGCGGAGGAGCCGCGCAAGTCGGAGCTCCTCATGATGGCTGAGTCCCTGGATCGGATCATGGAAAACCCCTGCCAGACCTTCCACGATGCGGTGCAGGCCTGCTACCTCTATCAGATCGTCCTGGCACTGGACGGAAGCCTCCACGGCATCTCCTTCGGCCGGTTCGACCAGTACTGCTACCCCTTCCTCAAGGCGGATCTGGAGAGCGGCCGCATCACCGAGGACGAGGCGCAGGAGACGGTGGACTGCTTCTTCCTGAAAATCAGCGAGATGTTCAAGGGTCGTTCCCACTTCGTTTCCATGGGCGGCGGCGGCTACACCTCCGGTCAGCAGATGAGCCTGGGCGGTGTGGATGCCGCGGGCAACGACGCCTCCAATCCCCTTTCTTACATGATGCTCCAGGCCTCCGCACGCCTGAAGCTGCACACGCCCCCGCTGTCGCTGCGGATTCATAAGAACACGCCCCGGGAGCTGTGGGAAGCGGCCACCGCCTGCACCAGTCAGGTGGGCGGCATCCCCACGTTCCAGAATGATGATGTCATCATCCCCATGATGGTGAAAGCCGGCTACTCGCTGGAGGACGCCCGGGATTATTGCATCATCGGCTGCGTGGAGCCTGCCGGTTCCGGCAATGATTTCCCCGCCTGCGGCGGCCCGCACGCCAAGTGCTACATCAACATGGCCAACTGTCTGATTGTGGCCCTCAACGATGGCGTCAATCCCATCAATGGCATTCAGAGCGGCCCCCACACGGGAAAGCTCTCTGAAATGACCGACTTCCCCCAGGTGCTGGAGGCATTCAAGCGGCAGGTGGAGTTCTACATGGATTGGAAGATCTCCCTGACCAATATGATGGAGTTCATCACCCGGAATATCATGCCTCTGCCGGTGCTGTCCATGACCTTGGACGGCTGCATGGAGTCCGGCCTGGACTGCACCTCCGGCGGTGCCAAGTACAATAGCTGCGGCAGCGCATCGGTGGGTACCGGTACGGTGGGCAACAGCCTTGCCGCCATCAAGTGGGCTGTCTTCGATGAGAAAATCTGCACCGCCAAGGAGTTCTATGATGCCTGGATGGCCGGCTGGAAGGGGCATGAGGAGCTGCGGCAGATGTTAATTCACAAAGCGCCCCACTATGGCAACGGGGAGGACGCAGTGGATGAGCTGGCCTCCTGGGCCATGGATGTCTACGCCCAGAAATATAACGCCGGGCAGTGCCTCCGGGGCAGAATGAAGGCGGGACTGTTCTCCGTCTCCGGTCATATCCCCATGGGCAAGAGCACCATGGCCACCCCTGACGGACGTCTGGGCGGCACACCGCTATCCGACGGCATTTCTCCCTCCCAGGCCACCGACAAGCATGGCCCCATTCCCATTTTGCAGGGTGCTGCGAAGCTCAAGCAGAGCCACGACTACAACGGCACGCTGCTCAATATGAAGTTCCATCCCAAATCCGTGGAAGGCCAGGAGGGCATTGACAAGCTGATCCGACTGGTGCAGACCTATTTTGACGAGGGCGGCATGCACATCCAGTACAATGTCGTTGGCTCAGATACGCTGCGGGACGCCCAGAAGCATCCGGAAAAATACCGGGATCTGGTGATTCGCATAGCCGGTTTCTCCGCTTATTTTGTGGAGCTTTATAAGGAGCTGCAGGACGATTTGATTTCGAGAACCGATCAACAGTAAGGGAGGAACCCACATGGAAGACCGGGAGATCATCGGTCATTTATATGATATTCAAGGATATTCCGTCCACGACGGCCCCGGAATCCGCACCACCGTGTACCTCAAAGGCTGCCCCTTGAAGTGCCTGTGGTGCCACAGCCCGGAGTCCCAGACCTTTACCGATGAGCTGGCTTATATGAAGCTGCGGTGCGTGGGTGTGGAAGACTGCGGCGCCTGCCTCCGGGTGTGCCAGCATCAGGCCATTGCCCTGTGCGAGCCGGAGAAATCCGTGCTGGACGATACGGTGTATCTGACGAAGATCCGGGTGCTGCGGGATCGCTGCACCCAGTGCATGGACTGTGCCAAAGCCTGCAATGCCGAAGCGCTGTTCTGCGATGGGTACGACATGACCGTGGGGGAGGTCTTTGCACGGGTCATGAAGGACAAGCTGTTCTTTGGTGAAGACGGGGGCGTGACGATTTCCGGCGGAGAAGCCATGAGTCAGCCGGAATTCACCTACGCGCTGGCCAAAATGTGCAAAGAAGCCGGGATCAGCGTCTGCCTGGATACCACCGGATATTGCAGCTTCGAGCTGCTGGAGAAAATGATCCCTGTCACGGATCTGTTTCTTTATGATCTCAAGCACATGGACAGCGCCAAGCACAAATCTTTTACCGGCGTGCCCAATGAACTGATTTTGGAAAATGCCCGGCGTCTTGCTGCCGCGGGCGGCAAGCTGCAGGTTCGCGTCCCCGTGATTCCCAAGCTGAATGGCGGCATGGAGAACATCCGCGCCACAGCTGCCTTCTGCAAGGAGCTGGGGGATGCCGTTACGCTGGTGCAGGTACTGCCCTACCACCGGATGGGCATTGCCAAGTATGAACGGCTGGATTTACCGTACCGGCTGGTCAATGTGGATCCGCCGGAGGATGAATATATGAATGCGCGCTTGCAGGTAATGCTGGATGCCGGCCTGAAGGCGCAGCTGCATTGAATTGAGGAGGTTCATCAGATGAAAAAAATTGTCTCTCTGTTTGCAAAGGGAAATCCCCTGTATCAAATGCTCAACGACCGCGCGGCCAAGTATGCCGAAGAAAAGGGTCTTGCGTACGAGTGGGTGCCCATGGATCCGTTCACCCCGGAGAAGGCTGCCGCCGCGCTGAAGGAGGCAGACGCCGGCATCATCGATGTGGAACCCTATGACAAGGAAATCTTCTCTCAGATCTGCGATCGTACCAAGCTGCTCATCCGCTTTGGCGTGGGCTTTGACGCGGTGAACCTGGCGGACGCCACCGCATACGGGATCAAGGTCGCCCGCACCCAGGGCGCCAACGCCGGCGCCGTGGCGGAAGACGCGCTATTGATGATGATGGCGCTGCGCCGGAAGCTCAACCAGGGGCAGGTGGGCGTGAAGACCGGCAACTGGGTGAAGGAGATCGGCCATGAGACCATCGGCGCCACCGTGGGCATTCTGGGCTTCGGCGCCGTGGGCAAGACGCTGGCACGCCTGCTGCGCGGCTTCGGCTGCCGCATCCTGGCCTATGATACGTATCACGACGAAACGGCCGCCGCCGAGCTGGGCGTGGAATTTGTGGATGCCGATACCATCTTCCAGACGTGCGATGCCATCAGCATTCACCTGGCGCTCAACGATGCGACCCGTGGCTATGTCAATGCCGAGCGTCTTGCCATGATGAAGCCCGATGCCGTCATCGTCAACACGGCACGCGGCCCGCTGGTGGACGACGAAGCCATGGTGGCCGCGCTCAAAAATCATCAGATTGGCGGCGCCGGCCTGGATGTGTTTGCAGAAGAACCCCTGCCCGTGACCAGCCCCTACATCGGCCTGGACAATGTGATTCTGACCCCCCACGTGGCCAGCTCCACGGTGGAGTCCCTGTGGAACATCTATGCCATGGCCATCGATGTAGCTTACGACTTCTTCCACGGCACGGAGAGCGCCCAGACCAAGCGCTGCTGGCTGAACTGAGTGGGAGGCGCGCCGTGCTTTACAATGAGCTCTCCATGCACCATCGCTATGATCTCAGCAGTCCGGCATTTGAGGCCGCCTTTTCCTTCCTGCGTCGGTCGGATCTCGCCGAGCTTGCCGCGGGCGAATATCCCGTATGCCCCGGCGTGACTGCCTACGTGCAGCGCTACACCACTTCGCCCGCCGAGGCGCTGGATTTTGAGACCCATAACAAATACTTTGATATTCAGTACGTGGTTGCCGGCCTGGAAGCCATCGGCGTCATTCCGCGGCGTTGTCTTTCCGAACAGACTCCCTACGATTCCGCGCGTGACATACAGTACTGGCACGAGCCGGAATTTGCCGGCAGCGTGGTGCTGTATCCGGGCGACTATGCCGTGTTGCCGCCGGAGATGGCGCATAAGCCTCGCATCTCCCTGGGGGAAGACCGCCCTGTGCGCAAGGTGGTCATCAAGGTTCCCGCTGTTCCCCGATAATCCGATCACACACGAAAGGAAATTGATTTTATGCTTACGAAACGACAGAATTTGCTGGAAACCATCCATGGCGGGAATCCCGACCGCTATGTCAATATGTTTGAGGCCTTCGGCTTTACCAGCTATATTCCCTTCTCTCTCCACGATCATCGTCCCAACCCCGGCGACCTGAATGTGGTCAATTCCTGGGGCGTCACCCGTTCGTGGCCGGTGGGCAACCCCGGCCCCTTCCCCATTCACACCGCCGACCGTCTGGTCGTGAAGGATATTGCCGAGTGGCAGCGCTATGTGAAAGCGCCGCAGGTGGTTTATGATGCCAAGGAGTGGGAGCAGGCCATTGCCCATGCCGAGAAGATCGACCGCAACGAGCAGTTTGTAACCGCCACCTTCGCCCCGGGAATCTTTGAGAATATCCACTACCTGTGTGAAATGCAAAATACGCTCATGGCCTTCTATGAAGAGCCGGAAGCCCTGCAAGAGCTGATTGAGTTCCTGGGCGAGTGGGAAATCAGCTATGCCCAGGAAGTTTGCAAGTACCTCAAGCCCGACTGCCTGTTCCAGCATGATGACTGGGGCAGCCAGATTTCCACCTTCATTTCCCCCGATATGTTCGAGGAATTTCTGCTGCCCGTCTATAAGAAGGTATATGGCTATTACAAGAGCCACGGTGTGGAATTGATCGTGCACCACTCCGATTCCTTCGCCGCCACCCTGGTGCCCTATATGATCGAAATGGGCATCGATATCTGGCAGGGTGTGATGACCACGAACAACATTCCCGAGCTCATCCAGAAGTACGGCGGCCAGATCTCCTTCATGGGCGGGATCGACAGCGCAGCCGTGGATCACGAGGGCTGGACGGAGGAGGAGATCCAGAAGAAAGTGTTTGAGGCATGCGACGCCTGCGGCAAGCATTACTTCATTCCCTCCGCATCGCAGGGCGGCGCCATGGCCACCTACCCAGGGGTCTACGACGCATTGACCCGCGCCATCAACGCCAAGAGCGTCATCGACTTCGCAAAGTAATGGAGATTTCAGCGGCCTGTGCAGCCTGGTGCATTGCCCTGCGCAGGCCGCTTTCAGTGGAAAAGGAGTTCGATTATCATGTATCGCAGACTATTCCAACCCATTCAGATTGCCGGCATGCGGGTTCCAAACCGCATTGCCATGACCGCCATGGGCAACCATCTTGCCAATCCCGACGGCAGCGTGTCCGATGCCGATGTGGCATTCTATGCCGCCCGCGCCGCAGGCGGTGTGGGGCTTGTGATCACCGAGTGCGCCTGTGTGGACTTTGCCACCGGCAAGGGCAACCTCAGGCAGCTGGCGGTGAATGACGATCGGTATATCCCCGGCCTCAAGCGGCTGGCCGATGCGGTGCACGCCCACGGCGCTGCCCTGTGCGTGCAGCTCTATCATCCCGGCCGGCAGGGCATTGCCGCCGTCAACGGTGTGGAAACCATGGCAGCTCCCAGCGTAACCGAGTGCCAGTGCGTCCATCAGCCCACCCATGCAATGACCACCGAAGAGATCCGCGAGATGGTGCACCGCTTTGCCATGGGCGCCTACCGCCTCAAGCAAGCCGGCGTGGATGCAGTGGAGTTCCACGGTGCCCATGGCTATCTGATCGGGCAGTTTCTCAGTCCTTATACCAACCGGCGCAGCGATGCCTATGGCGGTTCTTTTGAAAACAGGATGCGCTTCCTGGACGAGATTATCTTGGAGGCGCGCCGCCTTTGCGGCGACTATCCCATGCTGGTGCGCTTCTCTGTGGACGAGCATATGGACTATGCCGGCAAACCGGGCGAGGGGCTTCAATTATCCGACGGCATTGAGATCGCCCGCCACCTGGAGAAGCTGGGTGTGGACGCCCTGGATGTGAGCAGCGGCATCTACGAGACCATGAACACCGCCTGGGAACCGGTGGGCTTTGACGAAGGCTGGAAAATCGACGGGCCTGCCGCCGTAAAGAAGGCCGTTTCCATTCCGGTCATCGGAGCCTCTGTCATCCGCGAGCCCGCCTATGCTGAGCAAATCCTTTCCGAGGGCAAGGTAGATCTGGTGGGTTCCGCCCGTGCCTTCCTGGCCGATCCCCAGTGGGGTAAAAAGGCACTGGAGGGGCGTGACTGCGAGATCCGCAAGTGCATCTCCTGCCTATACTGCATGGAAACCCTGATGGCGGCCGATATGAGTCCCGTTCCCATGGGCTGTGCCATTAACTTCGAGGCCGGCCGGGAAGCCGTCTGGCAGGATACGCAGCTTCCCAAGGATGGAAATGGGCGCTGTGTTGCCGTGATTGGCGCCGGACCTGCCGGGATGGAAGCCGCCCGGGTGCTGGCGCTGCGGGGGTTCCGTCCGGTGGTCTTTGAGAAGACCGCCCATGTGGGCGGCCAGGTTCTGTTCGGCTCCAAGCCGCCCAAGAAGGAGAAGACCAGCTGGCTGGTGGAGTATCAGCTGGGACAGCTGGAAAAGCTGGGCGTGGAGATCAGGCTCAATACCCCCGCCACGGTGGAGGCGCTGCGGGAACTCCAGCCCTGCGCCGTGTTTGTAGCACAGGGCTCCCACAGCGTCAAGCCCCGCTCCATTCCCGGCCTGGACGGCGCGGACGTCTATGTGCCCGCCGATGTGCTCATGGGGCGCGTAAACCTCCGGGATCAGGATGTGTGCGTGGTGGGATCCGGCATGACGGGGATCGAAACCGCGGAACTGCTGGGCAGCCAGGGGAACCGGGTCACCGTATTTGAAATGGCGGACGAGATCGGCCCCGGCGTATTCTTACAGAACTTGATTGATGTGATGCGCCGTGTTGACGCCCATCATACCAAGCGCTATCCCAAGCACAAGCTATTAAAGGTGGACGGCGGCGACGTCACCGTGGAAACCACCGATACCCATGTGCAAAAGGCCTTCCATTTTGACAGCGTTGTGATCTCCCTGGGCGTGGCGCCCAACCGCGAACTGGTGGAGGAGTTGGAGGCAAACTTTGACCACGTTGTGCAAATCGGAGATGCTAACAAGGGCGGCCGGATTGCGGACGCCATTGCGGCCGGCTATCTGGCTGCCGCCGAACTATAGAGAAAGGAGTTGATGTGATGAACTACTATCCTTATTTCCAGCTGGCGCCGGTGTTGTTTGGCCGGGGTGTGGCCGGTCAAACCGGTGAAGTCGTCAAAAAACTGGGCTGCGGCAATGCGCTGCTGGTGACAGACCCAGGCGTTGCCGCCGTGGGCGCCGCGGAAACCGTCCGTGCCGCCCTGGCCGCCGCCGGCGTCGCCGTCACGGTATGGGATCAGGCGCAGATGGATTGCCCCGAACAGACGGTGCGGGATGCAGCTGCCGTTGCCCGGGCACAGAAAGTGGACTGCGTGGTGGGCGTCGGCGGCGGCAGCGTGCTGGATACCGCCAAGGCCGTTGCCGCAGTGAGCGTCAACGGCGACGGTGTGCTGGGAGAGATGCCCTTGTATCTCACCGGGCAGAAGCAGTATGCCGTACCGCCGCTTGACGTGATTGAAGTGCCCACCACCTCCGGCACCGGTTCTGAGAGCACCTTTGTGGCCGTTGTCACCTCGGATGCCCTGGACTGCAAGATCGGCCTGCCGGTGCATCCCGCCTACGGCGTGGTCGATCCTCTGCTGACGCGCACCGTGCCCCAGGATATTACCGCCTATACCGGCATGGACGCATTCTCCCACGCCAACGAAGCGCTCACCGAGCAGAAGGCCTCCCGCCACTCCGATCTGCTGGCCTATGAAGCCATTCGGCTCATCCGGGATGATCTGCCTGCGGCAATTGCCGACGGCAGCAATATGGAAGCCCGTGAAAATCTAGCCTTTGCCAGCAATATCGCCGGTATCTCTTTCAATGAATCGGGCACCCATATCGGCCATTCCATTGCCCATGCCCTGGGTCATGTCTATCACCTGCCCCACGGCGTCTGCTGCGCCAATGTAACGCCGGCTGTCATCGCCTTCACCGCACGCGCTTACCCGGAAAAGATGAGAAAGCTGGGAGAACTGATGGGCGCGGTGTTCTCCTCCGATGCGCCCGCCGAGATTGGCCGGGCAGCGGCAAAGGCCGTTCGGGAATTTGCCGTCCGGGTGGGCGTACCTACCTTCCGCCAGCTGGGTCTTGACGAGGAAAAGGTTTTGGCGGTTCGGGATGCCGTGTGGAACGATGCTCTGGCGCATGCCTACGGCGGCAGCTTCACACCCGAGGACGTGGAGCAAATGCTCCTGGATACGCTGGGATGACGCGGTATTTAGAGGGAAAGGTGGCAATTGTCACCGGCTCGGGGCAAGGCATAGGCCGTGCCATCGCGGCGGCTCTGGCCGAGCAGGGCGCGGCGGTGGTTACCAATAATCGCCGTCCCGGCGCCACCAGCACCACCCAGCTCACCCCCGAGCGGCTTAGTAAACTCACGGAGGAAGAGCGGAACTGGGTCACACAAGAAATGCAGCGCTTCGGCGGGGATGCGGAAAGCACCGCAGAAATGATCCGCCAGCGCGGCGGCAAGGCCGTGGCCTGCTTTGCAGACATTACCGACTACGACGCCGCCGGACGCCTGATCGAGACGGCGGTGGAAGCCTTCGGCGGTGTGGATATTCTGGTCAACGTGGCGGGGGCGTTCGGCTTTTCTCCCTTTGAGAAGATGTCGCCGGCGCTGTTTCGAAAGGTTACCGCCGTCAAGCTGGACGGCTACTTCCATACCTGCCGTCATGCCGTCCCCCACATGCTGGAGAAGGGCTGGGGGCGGATCCTCAACTGCACCTCCCGGGCGTGGTTGGGCGACATCTTCCGCCACGCGGAATACTGCGCCGCCAATGCCGGGGTGGTGGGGCTGACCCGGGCGCTGGCTGTGGAATACGCCGGCCAGGGGATCACCGCCAATTGTTTCTCCCCCTATGCCCGTACAAGATCGGCCATCGATCTTCAGATGTTTGACAAAACCGTGGAGCAGGCCGACCGGGTCATGGCGGTAGACGGCGTCACCCCCAGGGTGGACAGCGCGCCGCCGCCGGAGGAACTGACGCCCCTCATATGCTATCTTTGTACCGATGCCGCGGCAAGGGTCAATGGCTCCGTCTTCAACATTGGCGGCAGCAAGATCGGCCTCTATTCCAATCCGGAGATCGTCTGCCAGGTCTGCAAGGCGCCGGGTGAGCGCTGGACTGTGGAAGAGTTGGTCCATTCCGCTGACGGAATGCTCCTCCAGGGCTACCACAGCGTGGTGGAAAACTACCGATAAATGCTCGATGTGCTGGACGTCCATTTTGCCATGGGCGTCGAACCGTTGCTCCGAGGTTGGGACCATCAACGCCAAAAAAGATCCACACCCCCGTTGGGGATGCGGATCTTTTTGGGGATATCGCAACAGTATAGATGCTGCAGCGCTCAGGTTTTCGCCCAAAACCAAATCACAACCCAGCACAGCGGTTGTGATTTGGAGAGGAGGAGCAAGGGAGCGAGCGGATGACATCTTTTTTTGCCATAGGCATAAAAAGATGTCGGAGCAAAGCGTACTTTGCTCCGACGTGGTGCCGGTGGCCGGCGTCTCCGCGCCAAGTGCCGCCGCGAGCGGCGGTTGCGCTCCGACACACCCGCCTGCGGGCGGGCGTCGAACCGTTGCTCCGAGGTTGGGACCATCAACGCCAAAAAAGATCCACACCCCCGTTGGGGATGTGGATCTTTTTT
>DVGD01000148.1 GCA_018712905.1 Candidatus Avoscillospira stercoripullorum
CTTTTGATGTTTGAGCTTCCCGAGGGCACCGCCCAGCGCAATCTTTACTTGGTCTTCCCCAAGCGCATCCAAGCCAGCAGTGCGGTGGAGCGCTTTGTGGACTATGTGCGATCTTATTACGCCCTGGAGGACCGGCTCTCGCGCAGCGCAGCCGGGAAGTGAAGCCTCAATTGGGATTTGCCAAAGGAAAAAGCGCCGGGCGACGGCAAGGGAGCGCATCCTGGCAGGCCGCCCTCCGCGCCGAGGGCTCCATCAGGCTTAGGGAGGCGGCAGCCTATTCTTGATATACGTTTTCAGACGAAAAAATTCAGCAAAACGACGAAATTTGCGGATAATATCAGAAAATTTACAGTTCCCCCCCTTGCGAAATTTGGTATGACTGTGCTATACTTGAAAATGTTTTCAAGGGTCGTCTGTGAAAGTGGCTTCACGGGCGATTCCAGGCTCCCCGGAGCCGCGGGACAGGGCAGCGCCCTTGGCCAAACTCGGTCGGGACGGATGCCGGAATTTTTCAATGGGAGGAAATATCATGGAAAAACGAATTTTAATCCCCAACACCGATCTGAGTGTTTACCCCATCGGCTTGGGCACGGTGGACGCCGGCCTGCGCTGGGACGGCGCCGACGCCGACAAGATCTTTGACACCTACGTGGGCTGCGGCGGCAACATCATCGACTGCGCCCATGTCTACTCCGACTGGGTGCCCGGCGAGATCGCCCGTGCCGAGCGCGTCCTGGGCGACTGGCTCCAGAGAAGCGGCAAGCGCAACGAGATCGTGCTGATTACCAAGGGCGGCCATCCCGACATGACCGGCGAGAACCCCGATACCCACATCAGCAGAATGACCCATGACGACATGGTCTCTGACCTGAACGCTTCCCTCAAGCAGCTGCGCACCGACGTCATCGACATCTACTTCTACCACAGAGACAACCGCAACCAGTCCGTGGAGGAGGAGATCGAGACCATGGAGGGCTTTGTCCGCGAGGGCAAGATCCGCTACTACGGCTGCTCCAACTGGGACGTGGACCGCATGAAGGCCGCTGACGCCTACTGCCGTGAAAAGGGCTACCGCAGCTTCGTGGCTGACCAGAGCCTCCTGAACCTGGGCATGAAGTACTTCAACGGCCTGGCTGACGATACCCTCCGCTACACCCAGGGTGAGGCCTTCCAGTACCATGTGGACAACCCCAACAACCTCATGATGCCTTACATGGGCAACTGCAGCGGCTTCTTCCACATCTTCGCCGCCGGCGGCGAAGAGGCCGTGAAGAATAACCCCTACTACACCCCCGGCAACGTCCGCGTGGCCGAGAAGATGAAGGAGCTGTGCAGCAAGTATGGCTGCACCGTCACCCAGGTGGTGCTGGGCTTCTTCTACCATCAGCCCTTCCCCTGCGTGCCTCTGTACGGCCCCGCCATTCCCGAGCACGTTGTGGACGCCTGCGGCACCCTGGATGTCCCCTTCACCGACGCCGACTACGAGTGGCTGCTTCAGTAAGCGAACCTTGCCCAAAAAACGCGCTGCCGAGGCAGCGCGTTTTTTAAAACATGAATGGGGTATGCCGATGGGCGGCGCATCTTTCATCCCCGGTATCTCCTACACATCTGGATGATTGAGGGCAGCTTAGACCTTCACGAGCCCAACAATGCCGGTTCATCCAGCCAGGGAAACGGATTTCTATGTGCTGACAAATCATACCGCGGATCGGGACTGCTTTTTCTTTATAGCGCCGGAGATCGTCAAATTATTATCTTTTCGGCGGAAGCGTTACCTCCCTGCGTACCGCCGGCGGTCTCAAGACCGGCAGCGGCAGCTTCCTCACCGCCCAATACGCCCGGCCGACTTCTCCCGGCCACCGTGGAAACGCTGCCGCTCTATGCCTTCGGCTACTACACGCCCCGGCTCAACGCCTTCCCCTGGACGCCTCCGCCAATTCCCTGATACCTGCGGTTACGTAAAAAACAGTGGAATAGACACAAACAGCCGGGATGTATTAACATATGTTAATGCATCCCGGCTGTTTTTTTGTATAATAGTACCAGAAAAGGCGCGAGAGGAAACTCTTGGAAAGGATGAGGGAAGTGCGGTGCTGGAATTGTGGAACGGAACTGACGGGGCGAGAGAAATACTGCAAGGAATGCGGCGCGCAGCTACAGTTGGACGCCCAGTGGCAGGATGTGGTGTTCGAGGATGAGAAGACCATGCGCGTTCCCTCCTGGGAGGAGCGGCAGCGGCAGGATTCTGACACCTGGCGCACCGAGCCCATTTTTGAGGCGCAGCCGCAACAGACGTGCCGCGTCTGCGGAAGCCCCCTAAGCCCGGATGCTGCCTTTTGTAACTCCTGCGGGACAGAGGTGGCGCAGAAGCCAACGGCAAAGCCCCGGCGTCGCCACCGTGCCGCACTGGCGGCTGGCATCGTGGCAGCGGTGGTGGTGATCGCGGTGGGCGGTGTGGCACTCCTATACCGGCTGGGGTTCCAGCCTCTGCCACAGTGGATAGGGCACTTCTTTGCGGCGCAGGAGCTCCAGACCTCCGATTCCACGGTGCAGCCCTCCCAGGGCGGCTCCACGTCCGAGGACGATGCGCCGTGGCTGGAACATCTGCCCGAGGAGGATGACACCTTGACGGTACAGCCGTCTGCCGACGAGACCAAAGAGCCGTCCCCCACCCCGGAAGAGACGCCGGAGCAGCCTGCCGTGGATCCCACGGTGCAGGAGGAACTCCAGGTTCCCTCACCGGTGGAATCTCTGGAGAATGGCCGTATTTCCGACCTGGTGTCGGCGCATGCGCCCAAGGCGGCGTGGTCGGTGGCGGTGCTGGACCTGGAGGATGAAACCTGCTACAGCTCACAAACTGCCGGGGAGGGACAGTCCGCCTCGGCCATGGTGATGATTCCGGTGCTCTACACCATCGCTGCCCAGGCGGATGACGGCGCCCTCGCCCTAAACACACCCATTCCCATCACCCAGAACCTGGGGGGCAGAACCCAGCTTGCCAATCAAGTGGGCAAGTCCGTGGAGGTGGAGACGCTGATGCGCTATATGCTCCAGTATAGCGACAACATCGCCGCCAATACCCTCCTGGAGGCGCTGGGCTTTTCCACCGTGGAGGACGTGTGCCGCCAGGCTGGGTTTTCCAGTGTGACGGTGGCCAACTATCTCATGGCCACGGAGGACTACACCACCAACGACAACTATGTGAGCGCTGAGGATCTGTGCGGCATGCTTGCCGCCCTCTATGGCGACACCTTCTCGGCCTTCGGCCGCGACTTCCTCCGGCAGTACATGCACTTGCAGGACGACACGGTTGCCTCGGGACTTCTCAACGCCGCACCTTCGGATGTGTCGACCTTGAACCTCAACGGGCAGAAAACCGATAAATACAACGAAGTCGCCATCTTTGACGATGGCGCGCACGCCTATGTGGTGGCCTTCCTGGGGCACGGCGATTCCCTGGAGCGGCTCCAGCAAGCGGCAAAAGAGGTGGGATCCTATTGCATCGAGACGCTGCAAATCGGCGCTTAAAGCGCCGCGCCGCCGCGTGGGCACTGGTGCTGCTGACCTTGACCGGCTGCGGCCGGCCGGCGCCGGTACAGGAGGAAGAGCCAGTGCAGCAGGTTACGCAGCCGGTGCCGGTGCAGGAGACTGCCCCGTCCACGCCCATTTTTATGGAGACAGAGATTTTACCCCAGGAAGCCTCGCCGGCGGAATCCTCGGCGGTTACGCTGGATCTCGCCCTGCAAGAGACTATCGCCCAGGCTGTGGCCGGATACGGCGGCGCGTGGTCGGTCTACTTTGAGGACGTGACCCACGGACGAAACGCCC
Source organism: Candidatus Avoscillospira stercoripullorum (assembly GCA_018712905.1). Taxonomy (GTDB): domain Bacteria; phylum Bacillota; class Clostridia; order Oscillospirales; family Oscillospiraceae; genus Avoscillospira; species Avoscillospira stercoripullorum. Next base: position 3,829 of record DVGD01000148.1, read on the forward strand.
AGGTGGGAGACGGCGCCAAGACGGCGGCCAGCCTCATCAAGCTTTTTGTGGCGGGCGCCTATCTCCAGGCCGTGGAGGACGGATCCCTGGAGGACTTGTGGCAGGGAGAGCTGGAGGCCATGATAACCGTGAGCAGCAACGAGGCATGCAACCGCCTTCTGGAGGTGCTGGGGCAGGAGGACGCCCAGGCCGGCATGACCCGGGTGAACGAGTTTGCCGCCGGGCTGGGGTGCGGGGACACGGTGAGCCAGCGGCAGATGCTGGAGGCGTCGCCCCTAGAAAACTTCACCTCTCCTCGGGACTGCGCCACGCTTTTAAAGGCAGCCCTCGACGGCACGCTGGTGAGCGAGGCGGCCTCCAAGCGGCTGGTGGAGCTGCTCTGCGCCCAGACCCGCCGAAATAAGATCCCCGCCGGCCTGCCCCAGGACGTCACCTGCGGCAACAAAACCGGAGAGTTGGCAGATGTGGAAAACGACGTGGCTATCGTCTGGACGAACGCAGGCACGTATCTTTTGTGCGTCATGGTGGAGGATGTCACGGCGCCGGGACAGACTCAGAGCGACATTGCCGCGCTCTCGGCGCTGGTCTATGGGGCATACTCCACCGCCGGAGATTCGGAGGAAAGCAAAAATACATAAGGGGGAGATGCCATTTGGAGATACTGCAGTTCTATAAAAGTGTCCTTGGCGTGACAGACGAGGCGCTACTGCAGCGGCTAATGGAAAGTAGCAGATTGGTCTTGTTCGAAAAGGGGCAGCATCTTTTGGACTCCGAGGAGGTGACGACGGAGCTTTACTTCCTGGTGGAGGGGCTGTTCCGCGGCTTTTTCCTGGATTCCAAGGGGCGGGAGGTCACCGATTGCTTTGGCGTCCTGCCGGGGACGCCTGCGCTGCCCTGCTCGGAGCTGTTTGCCCCCAGCAACACCACCATTGAAGCGCTGGAGGAGAGCACATTCCTCGCCCTGCCGGTGTATGCCCTCTACCCGTATCTGGAGAGCAACCTCAATTTGATGCAGATTTATAATCAGATGCTTTGGACGTCGCTGAAAGAACATTGGGAAAATAAAATGGCCATGGTGCAGTATTCTGCCATGGAACGCTACCAGTGGTTCCTGCGGCGCTATCCCGGCGTGATCGACCGCGTTCCCCACCGGCATGTGGCATCATTCCTGGGCATCACCCCTGTGTCCCTCTCGCGGATTCGCAGGGAGCTGCGGTGTTTAAGCGATCTTTAGTAACCCCTTTTGGGAATAGGAGGAATTATTGTGGCAATTTGGAACAACTTTACGAAGAAAGCCTCGGATACCACGGAAAAGGTTATTCAGAAGGCGAAGGATCTCACCGATACCGCCAAGATCAGTCTGCTGGTATCCCAGGTGGAGGAAAAGCAGAACAAGCTCTATTTGCAGCTGGGCATGCGCTATGCCAAGGCACATTCCCATGACTTCGAGGCCGACTTTGCCGACCTCATGGAGGCCATTGCCACCACAGAGCAGCAGATCCGCGCCTATCAGCAGAAGATCCAGGAGCTCAAAAGCGCCGCGACCTGCGCCCACTGCGGCGCGGTGCTGGCACCCAACGCCGCGTTTTGCAGCGTCTGCGGCAGCCAGGTGGTAAAGCCCCAGCCTGCCGCGTCTCAAGATGGCGTGGTGTGCCCTGCCTGTGGCGCTGTGATGAAAAAAACCATGAAGTTTTGTACCGCCTGCGGCAATGCCTTGCCAGTGTACGCCCCCGTGGAGATGGAAGCGCCATACATTCTGGAGGAGGCACCCATGCCCAGAATCTGCCCCTACTGCGGCAGCCAGCTGGAGGATGACGCCAAATTCTGCACCAACTGCGGCGGCGCGCTGTAGGGAGAGGAGCAGGAGAAATGGCGTATTGCGGAAATTGCGGCGCGGCGCTGGAGGGCGGACGGTTCTGCCCCCAGTGCGGCGCGCCCGTGGAGCCTCAGTCTGCCGCGCCCAAGGGCGGGAAAAAGAGCCCCTTCATGAAGATTATCGTGGCGGCGGTGGTGCTGGCTGCGGCGGTGTTCCTGGTTACGCGCTTTTTGCCCAAGACGGTGAACGAGCCCTGTGACTGGTGCGGCCATAAGCCCTCGGTGGCCTATCAGCTGCGGGACGGGTCTTATTCCTATGTGTGCCGCGATTGCAGCAAGGAGTGCTTCTGGTGCGGCAAAAAGGCCACCAAGCACTATGAGAGTATGCTGGGCATGATGGTCTTCGTGTGCAGTGACTGCTATGAGGACGTCAGCTGACGGCTGTGGCCGCGGATTGGGCATTGTACCGCCTGCGCTGGGGGAAAGGAGAACGGTATGGGAAACTTTTGTAAATACTGCGGTGCGAGAGTGGATGGGAAAACAGGGCTTTGTCCCAACTGCGACGCCGGTCAGCTGCGTGCGCGACGCCGGCAGCGCAACATGATTTGGATCATTGCTGCGGTGGCGGTGATTGCGGCGGCGCTTGGCGCTGCGGCATGGTATTTGCTGCGCACCCCGGACAGTGGGCGCCAACCGGTGCACGACGGGCTCCAGGACGTGCCCGAGGCGCCGGAGATCCAGCCGGAGGAGCCGTTGGAGCAGGATCCGGCCGCGGTGGCAGGGGAACCGGAGAAACCAGAAGAACCGGAAGAGGAGCCGGTTTCCTCGCTGCCCGCGGATATGCCCAAACAGTTCCTCTTCTATTCCGGCGCGGGCGGTTGGATGTCGCTGCTGGAGCTCCACCCCGACGGCACGTTCTCCGGAAAGTACGAGGATCAAAATGCCATCGCCATGTCGGCGCCTGAGAGTATGCTCGATTCCATCACCGAGGGTGAAACCAACCTCAGCGAGTTCACAGGCCGGTTTGAAAACATGCGCCGGGTCAGCGACGTAGAGTACGTCATGGAGCTTGCCGAGATCACCTACGCCCGGGAGCCCGGCGAGCAGGAGCTGGTGGATGGAATGTGGATGAACTACTGCGAGGCCTATGGTCTCAGCGGTGCCAAGGAGGTGCGGGTGTATCTTCCCGGCAGGAGCACCAGCGACTTCTCGGACTCCCTGGCCTGGTGGCTGACGGTACCATATGGCCTGGATGCGCTGCCGGATCAACTGGAGGGCTGGTGCCTCTACAATGTGGAAGAGGATCTGGCCTATTACGAGAGCCAACCCGTGCAGACGGCGGCGGACATCTGGCAGGCGTTGCTCACCTCCGGCGACTACCTGGCCTACACCGCGGACTGGGCGGAGATCAGCGTCACGCCCACGGCGTATGCCCTTTTGGACATCGACGGCGACGGCTGGGAGGAGCTCATTCTCCAAGGAGATGAGGACTGGCCTGACTTTCACCATTTCAGCGTCCTGCTCTGCGATTCGGAGACCGGGGAAATCACGCCGGCACAGATTCAGGAGATATGGGGGACAGAGGAGATTGTCTACAGCACCGTGGGGCAGTACTATGGAGGAATCACATATTCGCCCACGGAGCGGGCGCTGGTGTATACCGAGCTCAACAACGGCTTTTATTTCGGCATCATCCACTATCGCCCCTTGGAGGCGGGAAAGATTTCACCCTCCTTTGCCTTGGGCTTTGAACGCACCGAGGCGGGCGACACCACCTACTATCTCTACCGAGATGGAACTAGCCTCCTCACTGAGGCGGCGTATCAGGCGTACCTGGATGAGCGAGAGTCCATAGAGTTCCAGCCCATCCCCGACATCGGGGCATGAGTGAGAAAAAAGGAGGAAATGAGATGTATTGCGGACAATGTGGTGCAAAGAACGACGATGCGGCGGCCTATTGCGGCAACTGTGGCGCGAGATTGACGCCGGCACAGCCCAATCCAGTGGTCAGACCCAAGCCCAGGCGCAGCAAGGCGCCGGTGCTGGCCGTCGCGGCAGTGGCGGTGGTGCTGGCCATCGTCCTGCTGGTGTGGAAGCCCTTCGGCGGCAGAAGCCCGGAGAAGGTGATCGACCAGCTCATTACTTCCGTCCTGGACGGCAATATGGACGGCATGTTGGATGTGCTTCCCGACGGCATGCTGGGAAAGGCCATGGATGCCGGCGACATCAGCAAGTCCGAAATGGATTACTACCTGGAGGAGGGAGAGGAAGAACTCCAGCTCATGCTCGAGCAGATCGATGACTACTATGGAGATTGGGACTATGAATACGAGATCCTGTCCATGGAGGATCTTCGCGGCAGCGAGCTGCGGAACATCCAAGACCAATATGAGGAGCTCGACTACGACGTCACGGCGGCCAAGGTTGCCGAGGTAGGCATGACGCTGCTGGTGGACGGCGACGAGGAAAGCTACGAAACCACGCGGTTTTACTTGATCGAAATTGGCCGCAGCTGGTACTTTGAGACCATCTACTCCGATTCAGTGTTCTGACCCGTTGAGGGGCGGGGAATATCCCCGCCCCAAATAAAAATAGTCCTTGACAAACGGCAATTTTTGCGTATAATAATAAATGCCTTTTGAGAGGCACCGGCTATAGGGGATTTGTGTAACGGTAGCACACCGGACTCTGACTCCGTTTGCGGGGGTTCGAATCCCTCATCCCCTGCCAAAAAAAATCCTGTCACGGTTGTGACAGGATTTTTTTGCGCCTATGGGGCGCCGGGCGGCCAATGGCCGCCCCTACGGGTGCGGTGCACCACCGGCCTCGGTGTAGGGGCGCATTGTATATGCGCCCGGGCAGGCACCTTAATCATTGCCACTGCCACGGGCGGATATTTAATCCGCCCCTACGGGTGCGGTGGTTATTTTCGAATGGACACATTTAAAATGGCCAGCGTTTCACAGTAGTGATCGTAAAATGCCTGGGGCGTGGTGGGGGTGCCATTGGCCGCTTCGTACCAGGGGCAGGGCTCTAACCGGGCGCCGTGGAAGAGCGCCGTGAAGTGCCGCCCCTGTCCCATGGCCTGGGCGTAGGGGAGGATCTTATAGAAGTACTGGGGATCCCGGCGGAGCATTTCCTTGACGTGGTGGTCGGTGGCGTTGTGGAGGAACCGCCGGAAGCCCAGGGTCTGCGCCACGATCTCGTCGCCCTCGGCCTTGCGCCGTCCGCCGTGGGCGGTCTGCCAGCTCACAAAGGCCGATACGCCGCCGGCCAGCACCGTGATGAGCCCCGCGCCGCCCAGCACGCCCACCAGCAGCAGGAGTATGCCGCAGGCCACGCCCACGCCGGTCTTCACCCAGTCGCCCAGGTAGTACGCCCCGGCGGCCTGCTGCAGGAGGTAGGAGAAGGCAAATCCGGCGATGAGCGCCGCCAGGAGATAGAGCCAGTGGAGGGTGTCGGGCGCCAGGGCGTCCATGGCCACCCACGTGGCAAAGGCGCAGCTCAGGCAGCACAGGAGCTTGGCCAGGAAGGGCGAGCCGCTGCGCTTGTCGAAAATCCGTCTTCCCCAGTACCGGGGAATCACCGCCATGGCCTTGGCGCCCACCTTTTTATAGTGGAGGCTGGCGCCGTCGCAGTAGCTTTCGTCGCCGAAGAGGAGCAGGAAGAGCTTTCGCTCGAAGGCGCGGCGCTCGTTGCCCATTTCCATGCGGCGGCGCAAAATCACGTGCCCGGCCTGGTTGATGAAGAAGGAGAGATAGCCCAGGGACGCCCAGTAGCTTACCAGCATGTTGAAGTCCGCGTCGCCGCCGGCCAGCAGGAAGGGAATGTCGCCGGGGTTCACGCCGTCGGGCGGGAGGCTCCGGGCGGTGACCCGCAGGGTCTTGTTCTTGAGGAGCCGCCACCAGTAGAGGAGCGCCAGCACCGCGAGAATGGCCGCGAGCACGGTCATCACCACCGGAAGGGCGCTGTCGCCGAAGTTGCCGCGGAAGTAGCCCTCGGGCACGGTGAGGGTCATGGTGAGGGTCTCGTGATCCTTGAGCGCCGTGGTGGTCACGCCGGTGACCACGCCGCCGCTGGTGGACACGGTCATGAGATCCTCGATGACCTCCTTATAATACCCGCTTTCAAAGCTGGGCGTGCTCTCGAAGGTCTCCGGGAAGGTCACCGAGAAGGAGAGCGCCGCGATGGGGTACTCCTGGGGGGAGAGCAGGGGCAGGGTGAAGACCTGGCTGGCCTCCCCGGCCGAAACCAGCTTGGAGAGGGAATAGGAGATCTGGAAGGTCTGCACGCCGGTGAAGCCGCTGTCGCTTTCCACGGTGAGTACCTTCAGGCTATTCTGATTGGAAGCGCTGGTCTTGTAGCCCTCGATCTTGGGGCTCTTGGCGTCCTTGGGGAAGCCCACGGCGATCTCCTGGAGGGAGCCGACGATGTTCAGCGACAGCGTGCCCTGGATGTAGGCGCGGCCGCTGTTGTCCACCGTCACCTGGAGCTCCGCCGACTGGTAGGACGTCTCGGCCAGGACGGCGTCGTCCGACGTGCCGGTCTCACCGGCGGCGGCACTGTCCGATGGATCGCCGGTGGCCTCGTCTCCGGTGGCTGCATCGCCGGTGGTATCGCCGCCGGCGGTGTCGGTGGCTGTTGTGGCGTCGCCCCCTTCGTCCTCCGGGGCGGCCAGGGCGGGGGTGAGCAGCATGGCCGTACACAAAAGCGCCATCAAAAGCGCAAAAAGTCGCTTCATGGTTGTTCCTCCATCTTCCGGGAATCTCCAATACGGTGGGAAAGCAATGCATTATCAGCGTGTCGAAAAAGTCTTTTCGCCACGCTGGTGCGGATTTTGAAACTTTCAAAAAAGTTTCAAAATCCTGTTTGATTGAACGCGCGGTGGGCTTTTTGCCCCCC
>DVGD01000149.1 GCA_018712905.1 Candidatus Avoscillospira stercoripullorum
ATGCCCAGCTTTCCAAGACCCTGGAAGTCGTAGGGGGAGGTGCGGGGCTTGAAGGCGCCGCCCCGGAGGACGTTGGCGCCGGCGGCCTTGACGGCCTTGGCCACGCCGATGATCTGCTCGTGGGTCTCCACGGAGCAAGGGCCTGCGATGATGCAGAAGTTGCCGCCGCCGATCTTGGCAGAGCCCACTTCAATGACGGTGTCCTGGGGCTGGAAATCGCGGCTGCAGCGCTTGAAGGGCTCGGACACCCGCTTCACCGACTGAACAATGTCCAGGCTGGCCAGAAGATCCATGTCGATCTTGCTGGTGTCGCCCACCAGACCCAGGACGGTATAGATATCGCCAGTGGAGATGTGGATTTTGAGGCCTTGGTTTTGGAGCCAGGCAATCAAATTGTCGATCTGTGCCTGGGGCACGCCTGCTTTTAAAATGGCAATCATGGTGGGTTACTCCTTTATCTCAATATGGTGGAAGATCCAAGAAACGGGTGCGGCAAGGGCTCCCCTTGAGGGGAGCTGGCAGCCGAAGGCTGACTGAGAGGTGTTGCCGCAGTGCGTTGTGCGGAAGGCTTGCGGGAATCGCAGCTGCCCCAACACCTCTCCGTCGCGCTACGCGCGCCACCTCCCCTCAAGGGGAGGCTTTGCTGCCATGAAAAAAGACCACACAGAAGTGATTCTGTGTGGTCGAAGCAAACGGAACAGGGCTGCCGTTTCTACTTTTTCGCATCACAAATCACTCTTACTTCCCAGTACGAAAGTAAAAGTAAAAGGATACAAAAAAGGAATGACGGCGCATGGGGATAATCTCCTTATCCTGAATTTATCAATAAGATACCACTTCCCGCCGGGGATGTCAACGGACGGAGCGGAGAAAGGCGGGAAAAATTGATTACTTTTTTTGTGAAAAGCGCTAAAGAGTTTCGCTCTGCCCACGGATGTGGCGCTTGATCTTCTCAAAGGTATCCGCGGAGATGTCGTGCTCGATCTTGCAGGCCTCCCGGGCGGCGGTCTCTGGCTCCACCCCCAGCCCCATGAGCATCTTGGCAATCACCCGGTGGCGCTCGTAGATCCGCTGGGCAACGGCCTCGCCTTCCGCGGTGAGGGTGAGAAGGCCGGTCTCGTCCATTTCGATGTGCCCCGAGTCCCGGAGCTTCTTCATGGCCACCGATACGCTGGGCTTGCTCACCGAGAGCGCCCCGGCCACGTCGATGGAGCGCACCTGCCCCTTCTCCTCCCGAAGCCGCAAAATGGTTTCTAGATAATCCTCGCCAGATTCGTGGAGATTCACGGCGCATCCCTCCCTTGGTTTTTTATACATTATAGCCAAAACCAGTGGAAACTGTCAAGGCAGGCTGGGAAATGCGGAAAATTTACAGAATCCTCAAAAAGTTTGCCCCATGCCCACTTTTCGTTCCGGGGTGTTTGTGGTATGATGTATGCGGGACTTTTCGCCCAGCGGCGAAGCGCCCCTTGCTGAGATCATGCCGGGCTTTGCCCGTTTTTCGCTATGAGGAGGAATTAGATTGGAACTTCTCTCCCCCGCCGGCTCCATGGACGCATTGCGCGCCGCCGTGCAAAATGGCGCCGACGCGGTGTACCTCGGCCTGAGCGCCTTCAACGCCCGCCGGGGCGCCAAAAACTTCACCCTGGAGGAGCTCCAGGAGGCCGTAACCTACTGCCACGTCCGGGGCGTCCAGGTGCACCTGGCCATCAACATCCTGGTCTCCGACCGGGAGATGCTCGAGGCTTCCGAGTGCATCCGCCGCGCCGCCCAGCTGGGGGTGGACGCCTTCATCGTCCAGGACTTGGGGCTTGTTGCGCTTTGTCAGTCCATCGCCCCCGACGTCCCCATCCACGCCTCCACCCAGATGAGCATTCACTCTTTGGAGGGCGTTCTCGAGGCCGCCCGGATGGGCGTAAGCCGGGTGGTGCTGGCCAGGGAGCTTCCCCGGGAGGAAATCGCCTTTATCTGCCGCAACAGCCCCGTGGAGATCGAGATTTTCGTCCACGGCGCGCTGTGCATGTGCTACTCGGGGCAGTGCTATCTCTCCTCGGTCATCGGCCGGCGCAGCGGCAACCGCGGCCAGTGCGCCCAGCCCTGCCGCATGCCCTACGGCTTCGGCCGCTTTGAAGAGAGCCGCTATCCCCTGAGCCTCAAGGACAACTGCCTGGTGGAGTACCTCCAGGAGATTCGCGCCATGGGCGTGGCCTCCATCAAGATTGAAGGAAGAATGAAGCGGCCTGAGTACGTGGCCGTGGTCACGCGGATTTACCGCGCCGTGCTCAGCGGCCGCCCGGTGACCCAGGCGGACTTGGCCGATCTGGAGACCATCTTCTCCCGCCAGGGCTTCACCCAGGGCTACTATGTCGGCCGCACCGGCGAGGCCATGTTCGGCACCCACCAGGACACCCCCGAGGATCGCGACCTCATGGCCGGCGCCCGGGCGAGCTACGAGCGGGGCGAAAATCCCCGGGTGGGCGTCACCTTTTACGCCATGCTCCGCAGCGGCGAGGAGAGCCAGCTGGCCGTGGAGGACGACCGGGGGCACGTGGTGCGCACCAAGGG
>DVGD01000150.1 GCA_018712905.1 Candidatus Avoscillospira stercoripullorum
AGGTTGATGGTGGCGTAGGCGTAGATCATATTGACCGCGATGCCCACCACAGCACCGGCCAGCACGCCCAGGAAGGGATCCTCGGTGATGAGGCAGACCAGGAAGCCCACCAGCGAGCCGATGGAGGCAAGTCCCTCCAGGCCGATGTGCACCAGGCCGGCGCGCTGGGAGTAGAGCTCAGCCAGCGCCAGGAAGATGAGGGGCGTGGCCATGCGGACGCTGGCCAGGAGCAGGTTCGAAATAAAGCTCCAATCCATGACTCAGACCTCCTTTTTCACGGTGCGCTTCTGGATGGCGGCCTGGAACCCGGGCAGCTTCACCATGGCAAGTCCCGCCACGGCGAAGACGATGACCAGCGCCTGGATAATGTCGGAGACGCTGGTGGGCACGCCGGTGGCGGCCTGCATGGTGGTGGAGCCCACGCGGAGCGCGGCGAAGAAGATGGCCACCACCACTGTGGCAATGGGATGGAGCTGTCCGATGAGCGCCATGGAGACGCCGTCGAAGCCGTAGCCGTTGCCGAAGTTGTTGATGAGGCGGTACTGGGTGCCCAGGAGCTCGGCGCTGCCGCCGAGACCGGCGATGACGCCGGAGATCACGAAGCTCATGAGGATGTAGCGCTTGACGGCGAAGCCGTTGAACTGGGAGGCCGTCATATTGAGACCCACCGCCCGGAGCTGGAAGCCCTTGGAGGTGTAGAAGAGGAAATAGTAGATGAGAAGTCCCACCACCACGGCGATGACGAAGGCCGCGGTGAACCGGAGGCCAAAGAGCCGGGTGAGCTGGGTCTCCTTGGGCACGGCCTCGGTCTGGGGCACGGAGCCGTCGCGCATCCAGGCGGTGTAGATGACGCCCATGAAGAGGGTAGCCACATAGTTGAGCATGATGGAAATAATCATCTCATTCTGGCCGCGGAAGATCTTCAAAAGGCCGGGGATCAGCGCCCAAAGGCCGCCTGCCACGGCGCCTGCCACCAGGCAGAGCAAAATGGCGGGAAGGCCGGTGAAGGGCACCTTGGTGGCGATGACGCAGCAGACGATGCTGCCCATGAGGAATTGTCCCTCGCCGCCCAGGTTAAAGACGCCGCAGCGGTAGGCAAAGCAGGCGCAAAGGCCGGTGAAGATGAGGGGCGTTGCCTTGTTGAGGGTTTGACCCAGCTTGTTGAGGTCGCCGAAGGCGCCCACCAGCAGGTACTGGATGGCCTGGAAGGGATTTTTCCCCAGGACGACCATGATGATGCAGCCGAGCACGAAGGCCAGCAGCACCGAAATCACCGGCACGGCGAAATTCAGGAGCTTGCCCACGTGGATGCCGCCCTTGGATTTGGTTTTCTCCATGCTTCCTCCCTCACTTTCCGGCCATGGCCAGGCTGATTTCTTCGATGGGCGGATTGGTACCGGCGTACTCGCCGAGGATCTGCCCTTCAAACATCACCAAAATCCGGTCGGACATCTCGAGGATCTCGTCAAAGTCCGCCGAAATTAAGAGCACGCCGCAGCCGGCCTCCCGGGCTTCGATCATGGTGTCGTGGACATAGCGCGTGGCGCCGATGTCGAGACCCCGGGTGGGGTGGACGGCGATGAGCACGTCGGGTCTTGCCTCCAGCTCCCGGGCGAGGATGATTTTCTGCTGGTTGCCGCCGGAGAGGCTCCTGGCGTCCTGCTCGATGGAGGCGCAGCGGATGTCGTACTTCTTCTGCATCTCCAGAGCATAGTCCCGGATGGCCTTCTTCTTGAGGAGCCAGCCGCCGGCGCGGCTGAAGCGGGGTTCGCCGGTGGATTTTAAGACGATGTTGTCCTTGACGCTCATGTCGCCGATGAGACCCATCTTGTTGCGGTCTTCCGGGATGTGGCTCACGCCCTCCTCGATGAAGGACTGGGGCATGAACTTGGCCACCTTGCTCTGCTTCAAATCCACGAGACCGGCGTCGGGGGCGATGACGCCGGTGATGAGCTGCGCCAGCTGGCTCTGGCCGTTGCCGTCCACACCGGCGACGCCCACAATCTCGCCCTTGCCGATGGTGAGGGAGACGTCGTTCAAGCCCGCGTGCTTGGCCTCTTTGTGGTAGTCCACATGCTCCAGGCGCACCACGGCCTCGCCGGGGGTTGTGACCTTTTCATAGTGGGATGGGCTGAGCTCCCGGCCGATCATCAGGTTGGCCAGCTCCTGGCCGGTGGTCTCCTCCCGCTTCAGGGTGCACACGGTCTCTCCGGCGCGGAGGATGGTGATGCGGTCAGAGACGCGGAGCACCTCGCGCATCTTGTGGCTGATGAAGATGATGCTCTTTCCCTCGCTGGTGAGCTTTTCCATGATGGAGAAGAGTCCCTCCACCTCGATGTCGGTGAGGGCGGCGGTGGGCTCGTCCAAGACCAGCAGCTCCGCGCCGCGGTAGAGGGCTTTGAGGATCTCCACGCGCTGCTGCTCGCCCACGGAGATTTCGGTGATGAGCTTGTCGAGCTGCACCTCCAGGCCGTACTTTTCGGCCAAGGCCTTGATCTCCTGGCGGCGGGCGTCCTTCTGGATGAACACGCCCTTGGTCTTCTTGTCACCGAGGATGATGTTCTCAAACACCGTCATGGCCTCCACCAGCATAAAGTGCTGGTGCACCATGCCGATGCCAAGCTGTACCGCCTTGGCAGGGTTGTCAATCTTCACCTTCTGGCCGTTGAGGTATATCTCGCCCTCGGTGGGCTGATAGAGGCCGATGAGGACGTTCATCAGCGTGGACTTGCCGGCACCGTTTTCCCCCAGAAGGGTATGTACCTCGCCCTTCAAGATGGTGAGGTTGATATCCCGGTTGGCGTACATCTCGCCGAAGCGCTTGGTGATGTGTTCCATCCTGAGAATTTCTTCCATGGCGTCCGCTCCCTTCTCCTTGATAAAAGAGGCGCGGGGACAGACCGTCTGCCCTCGCCGCCATACTTTTTACGATACTACTAGAATACAGGATTTTCCCAAAAAGGTCAAGGACAAATGCCTCCCCTTGGTGCCCAAGGGGAGGTGGCAGGCCCAGGCCTGACGGAGGGGATCAGAATTTCCGGTTATCGCCAGCTCACAACCCCTCAGTCATGGCTTTGCCATGCCAGCTCCCCTTCACAGTGGAGCCTCATGTCCTACGGGCTCAGCGGAACGTTGCAATCCGCCGCTTCTTGGGGTACACTGGTAAAAAACAAAGGAGGGATGGGGATGCACGCTGCCATTTCCGGCGCGCTGCTGCGCCAGGCGCGTCTTCAAAGGGATTGGAGCCAGGAGGGGCTTTGCCGGGGGATCTGCGCCGTGTCGTACCTCTCCAAGATCGAGCAGGGAAAGGTGGAGGCCAGCGGCGAGATCCTCCGCCAGCTCTTTGCCCGGCTCTCCCTGCCCTGGTATGACCAGGAGCTGGAGCCGTGGCAGGCGCTGGTGAACGAGAGCTACGAGGCCGTGTTCTCCTGCGACCGCGCTGCCTACCGCCGCTGCCGCCCCAAACTGGAAGCGGCGCTCCCCCAGCTGCGCCAGAGTCCCCTGGCGCTGGACGCGGCCATTTTGGAGGGGCTACTGCTCTCGCCCTTCACCCCCGCGCCCGCGGTGCTGGAGCCTTACTTCGACCGGCGGCAGCTGGCCTTGCAGCGGATGATGGAGAATCGCGACGAGGAGGCTTTGAAGCTCTACCCCTGCGCCTACCTCTACCTCATGGCGGGAATCCACGCCTATGAGCAGGGCGAGGCCGCCGTCTCCCTGCTGGAGCAGGCCTACGACCTGGCGGCGGCGGAGGGCTATGCCCACGCCATGCTCCGCGCCCAGCTGTTTCTCGGCAATTTCTACTCTAACCTCCTGGATTACCCCCACATGGATCGCCACTATACGGTTGCCCAGCGGCTGGCGCAGGCACTGGGCGACGAGGGGATCCTGCGGGATATCCGCTACAACCGCGCCGCCACCGCCCTGGAGCTGGGGCGGTACGAGGAAGCCTACGCATATCTCGCGGCGTTGGCGGAGCCCACGGTGATGGAGCTGCACAAACTTTCCATCGCCTGCGAAAAGCTGGGGCGGCGCGCCGAAGCATTGGCAGCGCTGGATCGCGCCGAGACCCTCGAGATCGAGTACCCCGACGGGGATCTGGCGCGGGAGATGTGCGCCCTGGTGCGGCTTAGGCTGGAGGACGAGGACTATCTCCGCAATGGGGACTATGGCCGGCGGCTTCTATCACTCTTCGACCGCTGCCGGCGGGAGCTGCCCATCGGCTATGCGGTGTTTCACCTGCCCTGGGTGGCGGAGTGGTACACCGCCGCCCGGCAGTACCGGGC
>DVGD01000151.1 GCA_018712905.1 Candidatus Avoscillospira stercoripullorum
TCACAGCTGCCGGGTGGTCTTCGGCGAGAGCGACGGCCTCCCCGGCCTCACGGTGGACAAATTCGGCGACTATCTCTCCTACCAGATCGTGTCTCTCGGCATGGAGCAGTGGCAGGACACCATTGTGGAAATCCTGATTGACCTCTTTAAGCCCAAGGCTATCGTGGCGCGCAACGACGTGCCGGTGCGGGAAAAGGAGGGGCTTCCCCAGGAGGCAAAAGTGGTATACGGCACCCTGCCGCCGTACATCTTATTAAAGGAGCACGACGCCTGGCTCTACGCCGATCTGCTCCACGGCCAGAAGACCGGCCACTTTCTCGATCAGCAGGAAAACCGCGGGCATGTAAAGCCCTACGCCCAGGGAAAAACGGTGCTGGATCTGTGCTGCCACAGCGGCGGCTTCGGCATCCACGCCGCCCTCTATGGCGCTTCGGCGGTGGAGTGCGTGGACGTCTCCCAGGACGCCCTGGCGCTGGTGGAAAAAAACGCCGCGGAAAACGACGTGACCGTGACCACCACCTGCGCCAACGTCTTTGACCTGGTGAAAGAATACGACGAAGCCGGGCGGCAGTTCGGCCTGGTGATCTGCGATCCCCCGGCCTTTGCCAAGAGCCGCAAGGCGCTCGAGAGCGCCTGCCGGGGCTATAAGGAATTGAATCTCCGGTGCCTGAGGCTCACCGAGCCGGGGGGCTTTCTGGTGACGTGCTCGTGCAGCCAGTTTATGACGCCGCCCCTCTTTGAAAAGATGCTCACCGAGGCCGCCGGGGACGTGGGTCGTCCCATCCGCCTTTTAGAGACGCTCATGCAGTCCCGGGATCACCCCGCCTGCCTCACCGCCGAGCACGCCCTCTACTTAAAGGGGCTCATCGTCCAGGTGCTGTAGCCTGGATGCGGGCGGGCATAAAGCCCGCCCCCTACGCCCACGCACCCGATGTTTTTCGTAGGGGCGGGGTTTATCCCCGCCCGAACCGTGCCAATTCACACAACTACAACGATTTGGAGTCTGATACCATGTACGAACTGATTACCCAGGAGACCCTGGGGGAATATGAAGCCTTTGTCCAGTCCCATCCCAAGGGGAATTTCGCCCAGAGCTACCTCTGGGGCAAGCAGAAGCCCATGTGGGTCTGGAAGGCCATCGCCGTCCGGGGCGACGACGGGAAGATCAAGGGTTCCCTGGCGGTGATGATCCGTAAGATGCCCTTTGTGGGGCGCACGCTGATGTACGGCTGCCGCGGCCCCGTGTGCGATCTCGACGACCGGGAGACCTTCGCCCAGCTGCTGGCCGGCGCCAAGGCGCTGGCCAAGGAGTATAAGTCCTACGTTATCAAAATCGACCCCGACGTCCCCTCCTCCAACACCGCCTTCTCCAACATGCTCAAAAGCTTTGGCTTTGAAAACAAGGAGGGCGGCAAGAACTTCGAGGCCATCCAGCCCCGGTACGTCTTCCGCCTCAACGTGGAGGGCAAGACCGAGGAGGAGATCATGGCGGGCTTCCACCAGAAGTGGCGCTACAACATCCGCGTGGCGCAGAAAAAGGGCGTGGAGGTGAAGATCTGCGGCAAGGAGATGGTTCCCGCCTTCGCCGATCTGATGCTCACCACCGGCGTGCGGGACGGCTTCGTCACCCGCCAGCCGGAGTATTTTGCCAACATGCTTGACAACCTGGGCGGGCACTGCCGATTGTACATGGCCTTCCACGAAGACCGCCCCATCGCCGGCACCCTGGCCATCCATTACGGCGACAAGGTCTGGTACCTCTACGGCGCCTCCTCCAACGAAGACCGCAACCTCATGCCCAACTACCTCCTCCAGTGGCGGATGATCCAGTGGGCCATCGAGGAACATTGCCGGATTTACGACTTCCGGGGCGTCAGCGGCGACATCAGCGAGGACAACCCCCTCTATGGTCTCTACCGCTTTAAGAAGGGCTTCGGCGGCGACTTTACCGAGTTCGTGGGCGAAATGGATCTGGTGCTGAGCCGCCCGGTCTACGCCTTCGTGGAAAAGGGCACCAGCCTCTTTAAAGATCTTCGGAAAACCGTGTACCTCATCCGCAATCGAGACAGAAAGAAGTGAGACTGTGAAGGCATACTGTGTGGAAACGGCGGCCATTCGCTACAACCTGGAAAAGCTCACCCGCCTGGCGGGAAAAACGCCCATCTGGGCGGTGCTCAAGGGCAACGGCTACGGCCTGGGCACCGGGGAAATGGCCAAGCTCTGCCATGAGGCGGGCATCCGCCGCTTTTGTGTGACGGAAATCTCCGAGGCCATGGACATCCGCATGCAGTTTGCCCAGGCGGAGATTCTCATGCTCCGCCCCACCACCGACCTAGGGGAGCTCCAGCAGATGCTGGATCTGGATGTCATCGCCACCATCTCCTGCTCCGCCGAGGCTGCCGCCCTCAACTCCCTGGCCGGCCAGCGGGGCACCGTGGCGGAGGTGCACGTGAAGGTGGACACCGGCATGGGGCGCTACGGCTTCATGCCCCACGAGACAGAGAAGATCCTCTCGGTGTACCTCCACAACGACAACCTGGCCGTCAGCGGCATCTACACCCATTTCCACTCCGCCTTTTGCAACGAAAATGCCGTCTTTGCCCAGGCCGAGACCTTCAAGGGCGTCCTCAATGCCCTCATCAAGGCCGGGGTGGATCCCGGCACGGCGCACTGCTGCAATTCCGCGGCCTTCCTCCGCTGGCCGGAGCTCCACATGGGCGGCGTCCGCCTGGGCTCGGCGCTCCTCGGCCGGGTGCTGGTGAAGGCAGACCTGAGGCGAGTGGGGCGGTGCGAGGCCACGGTGGACGAGATCCGCTGGCTTCCCACCGGCCACTCCACCGGCTACGGCGCCGCCTGGAAGGCCAGAAAGCCCACCCGCACGGCAGTAATTCCTGTCGGCTGGTACCACGGCTTCGCCGTGAGCTACGGCGACGACATCTTCCGCATCCGTGACTGCATCCGCGCCATGCTTCGGGCGCTCAAGAATATGCTCCGCCGCAAAAAGCTCTATGTGCGCATCAACGGAAGCCTCTGCCCGGTGCTGGGGCACGTGGGCATGCTCCACACGGTCTGCGACATCACCAAGGCCAACTGCTCCGTGGGCGACACGGCCATTTTGGACATCAACCCCCTCCAGGTGCGCGGCATGGAGATCCGGTATCAATAGCTTGAAATTTCACCGCCC
>DVGD01000152.1 GCA_018712905.1 Candidatus Avoscillospira stercoripullorum
GGACTTCTCATTGATACCGAGCCCATCTCCTACCAGGTCATTGGAAATCTTTTAAAATCCTTTGGCGAGGATTTCTCCATGGCGGAATACACCGCCCACTATAGCGGCAAAACGGAAGTGCAGAATACCGCAGCGATCATCGCCCGCTATGGCCTTTCCCTGTCCCAGGCGGAGGTCATGGCTAAGACCGACGCCTTGGAGCGGGAGCTCCTTTCCGGCGGCGCACCCCTCAAGCCAGGGGCAAAGGCACTTCTTTCCCACCTTCGCGCCCGGGGCATCAAGACAGCCATTGCCACCTCCAGCACTCGGGAGCGGGCGATCAAGCTTCTGGATCAGCACAATCTTCGCCCCAGCTTCGATGCCTTCGTCTTCGGCGACGAGATCCGCCACGGCAAGCCTGCCCCGGATGTATTTTTGCTGGCCGCCGAAAAGCTTGCCGCGCCGCCGCCTGAGTGCCTGGTACTCGAGGACAGCGAAGCGGGAATCCGCGCTGCTCATGCCGCCGGAATCCCGGTGATCTGCGTGCCGGATCTCAAGATGCCGGGAGAGGAATGCCGGAAGCTCCTTTTGGCGCAGTGCGAAAGCCTTAACGAGGTGGCGGCCTATTTTCCGTGACCAAGAAGGGAGAATGCATCATGTATTGCACCCAATGTCAGCACATGGTAGACGGTGAGCGCTGCCCCCACTGCGGCAGCAAGAAGCTCCGCCTGCCGGAACAGGACGATCTCTGCTTTCTCACCGAGCAGGAGTATCTTTGGAGTGAAATGCTCCAGGATGTCCTCCGGCAACATGAAATTCCGGTGTTCACCCAGAACTATCTGGGCGCGGGCATCACCTCCAAAATTGGCTGCCTCATGGAGAAGGTCAGCTTCTATGTGCCCTATGCCCGCTATGCCGAGGCGCAGGATTTGGTCACCGCCCTGTTCTCTGAAACTGGCGAAGAGGAGGAAGATCCGTGAGCGGGGGCGGAACCCTTCTGTGGGAGGCGTTGGGGGAACAGTGCGTCTTTGCCTATCTGCCGCAGTTGGAGCCGCTTTTGGCCGCATATTGCCTCATGGAGCGCCAGCCGGTGCACAATCTCTGCCTGGAGATCTACGGCGCTGCGCAGATCGAAGAATTGCAAAGAAAGTACCGTTTTCTCTTCGAGACCCACGAGGCAATTTCCCGGTGTACCATTCTGGGGGCGCTGGAGTTTTTGCTGGATGTGCCCCTTCAATCCTTCCGCCTTTCTGCATTTGGAGATTATCTCCTTTCGCAGCCCGATGAGGTGTTTCTCTCCAAGTACCTGGGTGGGCTGGAGGCCAGTGGAGAGGACTGGGCAAGGGCGCTCACGGACGATGAGGCGCTGGACGCCATCTACCGGCGCAACGAGGCGTCTCTTGGGAGCTTTTTGGGCTTTTCTGCCTTTGTCCGGGGAAGCGGCCGGTATCGCCGGGAGCTTTTGGCATTGGCCGGGGAGCTGAATACCCCGGAGCTTGCGGCAGCGATCGAAGCGGCGGCACCCAGATGCACGGCGCTTTGTGAAACGCTGCGGGGCGAAATCGAAGACCTGGGCGCCCTGGAGTGCTCCCAGCTGCACATGGGAAAGCGCTTCCGAAACCGCGGCCCCTATGAAATGTACTACTTTCTCCCCAGCCTCCTGCTGCCTGCCCGGGCGGTGCGGTTTTTCCCCATGGAGGCGCCCTACACCCGGCAAATTCTCCTATTGACCCTCCGGGAGATCCAGGGCAGCCAGGACGATACCCTGGCCGCGCTGAAGGTGCTCTCGGACAAGACCCGCTACCGGATTCTCATTCTCCTGGCGCAGGGAACGCCCCTCCGGGGGCTGGACATCGCCAAGCGCCTCCAGTTGGCGCCCTCCACGGTGTCCCACCACATGGAACAGTTAAAGGAGCGCGGCCTCATCACCGAGGAGCCCGATGGCAACAGCAAATACTATGGGATCTGCACGCCCAACTTAGAAGCCCTTCTCCGCACCTTGGAGCAGGACTTCAAGCTCCCTGAAACACCACCGCACCCGTAATGCCTCCCCTTGGTGCCCAAGGGGAGGTGGCGCGTCCGAAGGACGTGCCGGAGGGGATCAGAATCCTCGTTTAGCGGATGCCATAGAGCCGCTTGCGCGGCACGGGTCGATGGGGACATCGACCCCTACGGGGTGCACGCGAAATCTCAACTGTACCTGTAGGGATCGATCTCCTGATCGACCTGCTCGTACCAGATACTTTGCCCCACCACACCAGGGTTCCCGCCCTGGTGTTTTTTTTGCCTTGACAGCCCTCTATAATTCGACTATAATCTAATTCGATATATATCGAAATAAGGAGGCAGCCATGGACAGTATCATTGAAGCGGAGCACCTGCGCCGGGACTACATCACCCACCGGGGCGTACTCCACCGGCGGCGGGAGACCATCCACGCCGTCCGCGACCTGAGCTTTACGGTGCGCCGGGGGGAGATCTTCGGCCTGCTGGGGCAAAACGGGGCGGGGAAGACCACCACCATTAAAATGCTCACCACGTTGCTCTTGCCGACCTCCGGCACCCTGCGGGTGCTGGGGTACGACGCCTCTTGTCAGGAGAAGGCCATCCGGCCGCGGATCAACTTTATCTTCGGCGGGGAAATGGGCGTCTACCGCCGCTTGTCAGCGCGGGACAACCTCCGGTACTTTGGAAATCTCTACCGCCTGCCCCGAGCGGTGCGGGAGCAGCGGGCAGAGGAGATCCTCGCCCTGGTGGGGCTGGAGGCGCGGGCGGACAATTTGGCTGAGACATATTCCAAGGGTATGATCCAGCGGCTCCAGATTGCCCGGGGTCTCATGAACGACCCGGAGATCCTCTTCATGGACGAGCCCACCGTGGGGCTCGATCCCCTGGGGGCGCGGATGCTCCGGGAGCTGGTGGCAAAGCTCCGGGAGCAGGGCAAGACCATCCTGCTCACCACCCACTATCTCCCCGAGGCCGAGGCGCTGTGCGACCGCATGATGATTCTCAACCGCGGCAGGCTGGTTGCCCAGGGCACCCCGGCGGAGCTTCGCCAGGGGAAGGCGAGCCTGGAGGACGCCTACGTGGCGCTCATTGGGGAGGACGCGCCATGACAAGCTCCGTCCTGCTCAGCTCCATGGGCTTACAGTGTAAGCAGTCCTTCGTCCGCCCCATGTTCCGCTTTTGTCTCCTGGCCAATCCCATCTTAAATACGGTGCTGCTCTATGAGATGTACCGTGGCGCCGGGGAGGAGAACTTCTTTGCCTATGTGGCCTTGGGGGCGGGACTCATGGCCGTGTGGAGCGCCATCTGCTTTTCCTCCGCCGGCGATATCAACCGCGAGCGCTACAGCGGCACCCTGGCGCTGCTCTTTGCCGCGCCGGTGGGCTTTCCCGCCATTGTGCTGGGGAAGATTCTGGGCAACACGTTTTTGTCCCTCGCCTCCATCGGCATCTCAGTTGCCACGGCGGCGCTTCTCTTCGGCGTGCCCGTGGCGGTGGCAAGCCCGGGGTATTTTCTCCTGGCACTGATTTGTGCCCTGGCGGCCTTTGCGGCTTTCTCCCTGGTCATCGCCTGCCTGTTGACCCTCTCAAGGCGGACGGAGCTCTATATGAACTGCATTGAAATTCCCCTGATTCTCCTCTGCGGCTTTGTCTACCCGGTTTCGGCGCTGCCTGCCTGGCTCCGGCCGGTGAGCTACGCCCTCTCGCCCACCTGGGCGGTGGAGCTCTTGCGCATGGGCGTGTGGGGCGTGGCGGATCCGGCGGCATTTGGCCGGAAGCTGGCGGTGCTCCTCGCCCTCACGGCGCTTTCGGCGCTCCTTGCCCTGGCGCTCTTTCGCGCCATCGACCGCCAGGTGCGGATTCTCGCCACGTTGGAGGTGCGCTGAATGGTCAGACGATTTTTCTCCCAGGCGCTGCTTTTTTATAAAGGCCGCACCGCCGCCTTCTCCTTGGTGGAATTTTTGTGTTTGGATACCTTTTATCCTCTGGTGACCATGGCCTTCTACTGCCTTCTGGCCGCCCACAGCTTCCGTACCACCGACCTCACCCGGTGGGTGGTGGGCAACGCCTTTCTCCTGTGCACCAACGCCTGCGTCTTCACCCTGGGCGGCGTCTTCCTCGGCGAGCGCTACAACGGGCGGCTGAGATCCCTTTTGGCCGCGCCGTGCAGCAAGCTCTCGGTGATCCTGGCCGGGGGCGTGTTTCCGGCGCTTCTGGCCGCTGCCACGGTTGCCGTGGGCTTCCTCCTGGGCGGATTGGTGTTCTCAGTGGACTTTCAAGGGCTCTCCTGGCTCCATACCGCTCTGGCCATTTTGGCGGCCATGGCGGCGGCCGGCGCCTTTGGGCTGTTCATCGCCACCTTCGGCATGGTCTCCGACAGTATGCACCTCATCTTAAATGTGGTGAGCTATCTTTTGATGATCTTCACCGGCGCGGAGTTCCCACGGACGCAGCTGCCGGTGCTGGGCAGGTGGTTTGGATCGCTCCTGCCCCTGACCCACGCCATCGCCGCCATGGAACAGCTGTGGCAGGGCGCATACGGGGCATTTTGGCACCTTCTCCTGCTGGAACTCCTGGTAGCGGCGGCCTACAGCCTGGCCGCCTGGGCGGTGTTCCGCACGGTGGAACGCCTGGCACGAAAGCGCGGCACCTTCGACCAGTTTTAAAGCCTCCCCTTGGTGCCCAAGGGGAGGTGGCGCACTTGTGCGCCGGAGGGGATCAGAACTCCGAAATAGCGGAGCTGCACCTGAGATTCTCCACATCGACCATCCTTTCAGACTTGACAAAATGCGTCTAATGAGTTAGACTTCAATTAGAAGTCTAACCCATTAGACGTTTGGAGGGATTGCCATGACACCCAAGGTATTTGAAAGCGAGTACCGCTTCCTGCTGATCTTGTGGCGGGAGGAACCCATCAACAGTACCACGCTGGCCAAGATCTGCAAGGAAGAACTGGGCTGGAGCCGCACCACCACCTATACGGTCATCAAGCGCCTGCGCGACCGGGGCGTGGTGCAAAATGAGAATGCCACGGTCATCACGCTGGTGAGCAAGGAGGCCGTGCAGACTGCGCAGATGGATGAGCTGATGGAGAAGACCTTTGAGGGCTCTGTGCCGGCCTTTCTGGCAGCCTTCGCCCGTCGGCAGTCTCTTTCAGAGAAAGAAGTGGCGGAAATACAGCGAATCATTGCGAAGGGGGAGGGCTGACCATGGAAGCGATGTTTTTGCAGCTTGTCAATCTCAGCATGACCGCCGGGTGGCTGGTGCTGGCGGTGCTGGCGCTGCGGCTGCTGCTGCGCCGGGCGCCCAAATCCATCCTCTGCGCCATGTGGGGGCTGGTGGGGCTTCGGCTTCTGTGTCCGGTGTCCATCGAAAGCCCCCTGAGCCTCGTCCCCAGCGCCCAGCCTCTGCCTCGGGAGATCCTCACCGCAGCCCAGCCGGAGATCTACAGCGGCGTGGCGGTGATCGATCGGGTGGTAAATCCCGTCCTCACCAATACCCTGGCTGCTGCACCGGGGGAGAGCGTCAACCCTGCTCAGGTGTTGGCTGGGGTGCTGCCGTGGATTTGGCTCCTCGGCATGGTGGGAATGCTGGGCTATGCGCTTTTTACCACCTTGCGCCTGCGGCGCCGGGTTTCCACGGCGGTGCGGCTGGAGCAGGGCGTCAAGCAGAGCGAATATGTGAAAACGCCCTTTGTTCTGGGACTGATTCATCCCACCATCTATTTGCCCTTTCACATGGAAAGCGCTGATGCCGTCCATGTCCTGGCGCATGAACGGGCGCATATCCGCCGGGGCGATCCCTGGTGGAAGGTGCTGGGCTTTGTGCTGCTGGCCATCTATTGGTTCCATCCCCTCATGTGGGTGGCCTACTTCTTCCTGTGCCGGGA
>DVGD01000153.1 GCA_018712905.1 Candidatus Avoscillospira stercoripullorum
CCTTGGCCACGTCTACCACCGAGTGGCCGTAGAGCACGACAATATAGCAGTCCACAGAGATCTCGTCGTCGTCACTGATGACCAGGCGGATCCCCTTGCCCTGGCCGCGCTTGGCCAGCTTGGAGAGCTCCTGGTTGAGCCCGTACACGCCCTCCACGTCCTGAATGGCCAGGGCGGCAATGGCGGCAATGACCTCCTCGGAAATATGAATGGCGCCATGCTCCAGCGTCTGGGAGACGTATTCTTTGCTTTCGCTCATATCGTGAACCTCCGTATCCAATGATTCGCCTTGTTGGAATCATTGTACCACAAATGGAGAAAAACACAACCATTTTCTCGCCAGGCGCCGAAATTCTTCCCCCTATTTCACCTCAATGATATGGATCTGGTCGAGGGTGTAGTCCGACTGCGCCGTGACAATGTCGGAAATCAGCGCCACGTCGGCGTCCGCCAGCCCCTCCGCCGGGGCGGAGACGGCAATGTCGATGGTTTCATCGCC
Organism: Candidatus Avoscillospira stercoripullorum; assembly: GCA_018712905.1. GTDB lineage: Bacteria > Bacillota > Clostridia > Oscillospirales > Oscillospiraceae > Avoscillospira > Avoscillospira stercoripullorum. The sequence continues at coordinate 500 of DVGD01000153.1, forward strand.
CATATAGGCCACGCAGTCTTCAAAGCCCTTGGCAATAATCAGGCTCTCAATCTGAGATTCAGCCAGAGCGTCGCTCACGATGCCATCCAGGCTCAGCGCCGCGGCGGTGGCGCTTTCGCTGCCGTCCTCAAAAGCGATGGTCTCCTGGAGGGTCTCCACGGCGCTGTCCCGGCTCTCCTGGCGGCTCAGGCGGATCTTGGCAAAATACTCCGTGGTGCTGGCACTCTCCTCGGCGGAGACTGCCTGGGCGTCGTCGGACGTGTCCGAGAGGGTCAAGGTGGCGTCGTTCAGCACCTGCTCGGCATTGAGCGTCTCGGTAAAGTCCACTGCCTCAAGCTGATTGGCGTTCCAGTTGAGGTACACACCGGCGCAGATCAGTACCAAAATGGTGGCGGCAATGGCGTTTCGTTTCCAGGTTTTCATGGTCATTCCTCCTAGCGTTTCATTTTCATCACAGTGATGCGGTCGCTTCCCAGGCCTGTCAGGCTGGAAACGGCTTTGACAATATCCAGGCGCACTGCGGCGCTGTCCGCCCCCTGGCAGAGCACCACGGCGCCCTGGTAGGTGGGATAGGTGGTTGTTCGGGTGATGGGCGTCTCGCCCCCGGCGCCGTCGGAAACGAGCACCGTCTCCTCCTGGCGCTCTGTGGTGGTGCCGTCGGCGCTGGTTTGCAGGTCTGTCTGGTAGGTGTGGGACACCCCCTCGGCCACGGTGAGAAGCACCCGCACCTCCCCCGCCCCCTCCAGCTGCGTAAGAAGCGCCTCCAGCTCCGCGGCAAGATCCACGGTTTCTTCCGTCTGAACGGGCTTTGCCGCCTGCTCGGTGTTCCCTCCGCCCCAGGGAATGAGCAGCAGCCCCGCCCCCAGCAGCAGCACCAGGAGGGGATATTTCACCGCCTCCAGCTTCTTGAGCTTCCCCAGAAGCCATTTCCTCTGTTCATCGTTTTTCACATTGCGATCCACTCCTGCTGTGCCTCCGGGATCCCGAGATTTTCTTCGATCCACTTTGACAGCACCGCCTGCTGCGCCGGCGGCACGCTGCCGGTGATGCTGACCCCTGTGGGATAGGGATAGGTTACGCCATCCTCCACCGTCACCTCCACCTCCACATCCAGCCCCATCTGGACGGCTTTGTCCCATATATATGTCTCACAGTCCTCCTTTATGAGGGCGATGAGAATCTCCTGGTTGCCCGTCTCCACGCCGGTGACGGCCTCCCGCGCCTCCATCCGCGCCCGGGAGATGGCCTTGGCCATGTCGGGAAGATCCAGCTGCGCCACCGGCGAGAGCACCGCCAGCACCAGTACCAGGCTCCCCACAAACTGTCCCGTGCGGTGCATGGCGCCCTTGGGCAGCAGCGCCGCCGCCAGGCTCACCAGAATCCCCGCTGCCGCCACGGCCAGGAGGTAGCCTCGAATCCCCGCGGTCATGGCTGCACCACCTTGAGAAAGCAGCAGCAGGCCAGCAGGCTCATGAGGGTGGCCGAGCCGGTCATGGCCAGAAGATAGCCCATGGCGCTGGTGAAGCCCTCCAGCAGGCGGCCATGGACGCTGCCGAGCACAGCGCTCAGCGCCGCCGTGAGCTTGAAGGACAGATACGAGATGCCGATTCGGAGAAAGGGCGTCACAAAAGCGCCCAGCACCGCCAGCATGCCGAAGGTGCCGATGGTGCTCTTGAGTAGTCCGGCACTGGAGAGCACCGTCTCCGCCGCGTCGGAGATGATTCCGCCCACCACAGGAATCACGCTGGACAAGGTGAGCTTGGCCGCCTTGAGGGTGGCGGCGTCAGCACTCCCCGAGAGGATGCCGGTCAATGCCATAAACCCGGTATAAATGTACATCATAGCCTTTAACCCTGTGCTGATCCCCCAGCCCAGCAGGGATTGGAGTCCCTTGAGCCTGTCCTGCCGGAGGGCGGCGTCCACCATGGCCAGCGCCAGAAAGGCATAGAGCATGGGGAGAAACACGCCGCTGCATACGCGGATGAGAAGATTGGAAAAGAGCGCCGTGACGGTGTAGAGCCCGCTGGCGCTCACCGCCCCGCCGGAAGCGGCGGCTGCTGCCGCCATCACCGGCATGAGAAGATTGGAAAAGCTGGTAATCTCATCCAGCGCCTCCCGCCCCAGCCCCATAAGGGCGCTGAAATCCGAGCCGCAGCAGGCCGTGATGGCCAGCGCGCCCGCCAGAGCCACCGCCCGGTTTCCCTGCTCCTCGGTGAGGGTCATGGTCATCTGGCACAGCACCACAATGAGCAGCACCCGCAGCATCAGCCGCGCCGCGGTACGCCAGATGGGGCCGCTCTCCAGAAGGACACTTTCAAAGATGGAGCCCACCGCTTCGGGAAAGTCCACAGCTTCGTCGGGAGAGAGCTCCCCCATCCATTCCTTGGCGCTGTCGGGCACGCCGCGCTCCAATTCATCCAGGCCGAATTGCTCCGCCTGCTCCTGCGTCACATCCATGGCCGCCGCCGGCAGCGCCAGCAGCGCCAGGACAAGTAAAATCAGTATCAGCCGCCGCACCCTATCCCCCCAACATCTCCTGTAGTAAGTCCAGCACCGCCGTGAGAAGCGGCAGCGCAGCGTACACCGCCAAAATAGAAGCCGTGAGCTCCACGGCATTCTCCAGGGCGTGCTCCCCCGCGTCGCTGCACACGCCGGCGGCAATGCGCCCGATGAGGCCGATGGCCGTGACTTTAAAGAGCGGCGCCGTCACCGCAGAGCTCAAGCCGGTGAGATCGCGGATGGTCTCGGCCACCTCAAAGATGGGCGCAAGCATCCGCACCGCCAGCAGGAACATCAACACACAGGCAGAAAGAGACAGCAGCACAGCCATGGTCTTCTCCCGCTGCCGCAGCACCACGCAAAGGAGCGCGGCCACCGTGGCCAGCGCTGCCAGCTTGAGGAAGAGCTCCATCAGAACTGGAAGAGCTGCTCCACCAGCTGGAAGAGATCGGCAATGCGCTGCACCACGATCATCAGCACCACCACCAGCGCCGCCAGGGTGGTCATGGTGGCCTGTTCCTCCCGCCCGGAGCGCACCAGAACCTGGTTGAGGATGGAGACGATGATCCCCACCGCCGCGATTTTGAAAATCAGATCAATTTCCATAGGCCACCTACATCAATAAGATTGCCACCGCCAGCCCCGTGCAGATCCCCAGGGTCTGGTAGGTCTTGCTCTTGGTGCTGCGCTCCTGCTCGGCGCGTCCCAGCTCTTCCCCCAGGCGCAGCGCCGCCAGGTCGATCCCCTGGAGCTGACTTTCCAGGTCGTACTTCCCCAGCCGTGCGGCCAGCTCCAGGAGAATCTGCGCGGCCGGATCGCCCTCCGGCAGCTCCGGCACCAGGGTAAGCGCCTTTCGCATGGCAGCAAGGGGCGTTGTCCAGCGGTTCTTGTCCATCTCCCGCGCCATGGCGGAGAAGAGCTTCTCCAACGAGCCGTCGGAGGACACCGCCATGAGGGCAAATGCCTGGGGCAGCGGCGTGGCGCAGCAGCCGATTTCCTGCTTGAGGAGCTGGAGCGCCGAGAGAAGCTGCCTCAAAAGCCTGCAGCGCTTTCGCAGGGAGTGGGCGATGCGAAATCCCATGGATCCCGCAGACAGAACAATGAGTACAATGCCGGCCATTCTCATGGCATTTCCTCCATTCTTTTGTGTTCTCCCAACAGGGAGTGGATTTGATAGGACTTGTCCGGTGAGAGCAGCACCACCTGGGAAAATACTCCCCGCGCCAGCAGCTTATGATAGAGCGGCCGCCGGGTGAGATCGGAAAGGGAATCGCCGTGGGCGGTGGCCAGGAGCTTGACGCCGCAGTAGGCGGCACGATCCAGCGCCTCAATGTCCTCGGGCGCGGTGATCTCGTCCAAGGCGATCCACTGGGGGCTCATGGTGCGAAGGAGCATCATCACGGCCTCTGCCTTGGGGACATTGACCATTACATCGGTGCGCTGCCCCACCTCCAGGGCGGCGCCCTGGCCGGTGGAGGCCGACACCTCTCCCCGCTCGTCCGCCAAGCCCACGCGAAGACGCCCCTGGTCGGACAGCAGCCGCACCGCGTCCCGCAGGAGCGTCGTTTTCCCCGCGCCGGGCGGTCCCAGAATCAGAGCGGAATCCGTGAGCGCGGGAAAAAGCCCCTCTGCGCACCCCGGCACCGCCCGGGCAATGCGAAGCACCAGGGAGGTGGGACTTCGGATGGTATGTACCACCCCCTGCTGGACAACGCCAAAGCCGCAGACGCCAAGCCTGTGGCCGCCCTCCAATGTCACATATCCCTGGCGCAGGGTATCCTGGTGGGCATAGGCCGAGAACCGGCAGGCACGCTGGAGCACGTCCTCCAGCTGGAACTGGGTCAGCGGCGGAAAGATGGCTTCCTCCCGCCCTGCTGCCAGCACCCGCACTGGCCGTCCCGTCCCCAGGCGCACCTCTTCGGGATGTTTCTTCCAAATTCTCTCCAGCGCCGGGAGGTAGCCGGCCGGAAGAAGACCGGCGATGAGGTTCATTGGTTGCATCCATTTCACTTCCCATACACCTTATTCCCGCGCCTACCGCAATATGCTGGAAGAAAAAGTCTCAATTCGGAGAGAATTTACTTGCAAACGCGGGAAGAAAACCGTATGATAAGAAAAACCGGGCTTCGCCGGTGTTTGGTGATTCAGAAGTGAGGTTGTTACTATGTCCGACAAACTCCCCTATACGCAAAACCGAGAGCTCAGCTGGCTGCGCTTCAATGACCGCGTGCTGGAAGAGGCCATGGACGCCACGGTTCCCCTGCTGGAGCGGCTGAAATTCGTTGCGATTTTTACCAGCAATCTCGATGAATTCTTTATGATCCGCGTGGGCAGCCTCTATGATCTCTCCCTGCTCAATCCCCAGAGCATCGACAAGAAATCCGGCATGACGCCCCAGGAGCAGCTCCATGCCATCTACCGCGCCGTGCGCCCCCTCTACGCCAAGCGGGAGCGCTGCTTCTACGACATCATGTCCCAGCTCCAGGTGCACGGCATCCACTTCCTGCGCTTTAAAGACCTTCGGCCGGATGAGGTGAAATACGTCAAGCAGTATTTCAAGCAGTCCATTGCCCCCATCCTCTCGCCCCAGATTGTGGACGCCCATCACCCCTTCCCCCACCTCCAAAACAAGGTGACCCATGTGGTGGCGCGGCTCAAATACAAGGGCAACGAGACCTTCGGCTGCGTGCCCATCCCTGCAGCACTGCCCAGCGTCCTCTACCTCCCCGGCACCGGCGTGCGCTTTTTGACCGTGGGGGAAATTGTGGAGGAATACCTGGAGCATCTCTTCCCGGGCTACAACTGCATTGAGCGGGCGCGGCTGTGCCTCACGCGCAATGCCGACATCACGCCCGAGGAGGAGCGGGAGGACTTTGACGGCGATTTCCGCGAGAAAATGCAGAAGGTACTGGGCAAGCGCCGCCGCCTGGCTTCGGTGCGGCTGGAGCTGAGCAACGTCATCTCCCCGGAGCTCGAAGCCTACCTGTGCGCCAAAATCTCCCTGGAGCACCACCAGATTTACATCACCAAGGCGCCCTTCAGCCTGAGCTTTGCCTACGATCTCTCCGCCAAGCTCCCCGAGGCACGCCGGAGCATTCTCTCCTACCCGGCCTTTACACCCCAGATCCCCGGCATCATTCCGCCCCAGGAAAAGATGCTGCGGCTGGTGCAGCGGGGCGATCTGCTCCTCTCCTATCCCTATGAGAGCATGAACCCCTTCTTGCAGCTTCTCAAGGAGGCGGCCAACGATCCGTCGGTCATCTCCATCAAAATCACCATTTACCGCCTGGCCAGCAAGGCCAAGCTGGTGGATTACCTCTGTGCCGCCGCCGAAAACGGCAAGGACGTGACCGTGCTCATCGAGCTGCGCGCGCGGTTTGACGAGCAGAACAACATCGACTGGTCAGAGCGGCTGGAGGAAGCCGGCTGCACCATCCTCTACGGCTTTGAGGGCTACAAGGTGCACTCCAAGATCTGCCTCATCACCCGCCGGGATCACGGCAACATCCGCTACCTCACCCAAATCGGCACCGGCAACTACAACGAGAAAACCGCCGCCATGTACACCGACCTCTCCCTGATGACCTGCGACCAGGCCATCGGCAAGGACGCCAACGAGTTCTTCAAAAATATGATGATCGGCAACCTCCAGGGGCAGTACGACCACCTGCTGGTGGCGCCCGTCTCCCTCAAGTCCACTCTCCTCAAGCTCATGGATGAGGAAATCGCCAAGGGCGAAAAAGGCCGCATGATTTTCAAGCTCAACTCCGTCACCGACTTAGACCTCATGGAAAAGCTCCGCGACGCCTCCAAGGCCGGCGTGCAGATCACCATGATCGTCCGGGGCATTTGCTGCATTCTCCCCGGCATCCCCGGCGAGACGGAAAATCTCCACATCCGCAGCATTGTGGGACGGTATCTGGAGCACTCGAGAATCTACTGCTTCGGCACCGGCAGCAGCGAAAAAATGTACATTGCCTCGGCGGATTTCATGACCCGCAACACCGAGCGCCGGGTGGAGGTGGCCTGCCCCATCTATGATCCGCGCGTCAAGAGCAAGATCCACCATATTCTGGAGCTGTGCCTCAAGGACAACATCCGCGCCAGAACCCTCCTGCCCGACGGAAGCTACTGCCACATCTCCGGCGATTCCGCGCCGCTGGACTGCCAGAAGCAGCTCATGGCCGACGCCTTGGAAGAGAGCATCCCCGTGGAGGGAAAGCTCACACTCTGGCAGAAAGTAAAAAAGCTCTTCCACTGAGCCCATCAAAAAATCCCCCGCTGCTTCCATGGCAACGAGGGATTTTTTCTATTTATTTTCTTATTCTTCCGCGGGCTTCTCGGGCTCCTCCGCCGGCTCCTCCACCGGTGCTTCCTCGGCAGGTGCCTCGGGCGCGGCGTCGGCTTCCGGCGCGTCATTCACGTCCACCACGTCCTGCTCCATCTCCACGCGCTCAGCCTTCAGCTCGTCGAGATAGTCGCGCATATCGGCAATGGTCTGCTTGGATTCATCGATCCGTTTGCACCAGGGCAGGTATTCGGCCTCATCCTGCTCTTCGCCCAGGACATAGTCCCGATAGTAGAGCTT
>DVGD01000154.1 GCA_018712905.1 Candidatus Avoscillospira stercoripullorum
ATGCTCACCGGCAGCGCCCTGGCCGCCGGTGACAAGAGCGCTGTTTCAGATGCCTGCAACGGCGTGGTACGCATTCTCGTGGAGTTGGAGGATGGCGTTTACAGCTTCGGCTCCGGCTTCTGCGTGGGCGAGGCGGAGGACGGAAAGGACGTATTCATTACCAATTGGCATGTGGTCACCAACGACGGCGCCTACGATCGTCCACGACGGGTCTACATTCTCCTGGATAACTCTGTCTATTCCCAGGCATATACCTTTCTTTACACCGACAGCAACGGCAATCTCATCAACTACGAGGACGCCCCCTTCGTCCCAGGCGTCAGCTACCTGTGGGATTTAAATCTTGATCCCAGCCGCGTGGTTTCCTGCGACGTCATCTATATGGCCAAGGACAGCTCAGAGCCTGACATTGCCATTCTGAAAGCCTCTCAGGATGTACCCAATCAGACACCCCTACCCCTTCTCGCCAAGAGCGAGGACGCGCCTGTGGGCAGCGAGATCTATGCGCTGGGCTTCCCCTCCGACAGCGACAGCGCATCCACTGTGGACGACAACTTTGAACCTGTTTCAGAGATTGAAGACGGCGTTTACATCTGGCAGATGATCAGCGAAACTCAGCTTCTGGCTACCCCCAGCGACGTCACTGTCACCGACGGCATCATCTCCCGGCACACCACCTACGGCGCCGACCATATCCAAGTGATTCAGTCCAATGTCAAGTCCAACCACGGCAACTCCGGCGGCCCCCTGATTACCGCCGACGGCGCCGTGGTGGGCATCAACACCTTCCTAACCACCGACAGCGAGACCAACACCAGTAATTTCTATGCTACAGCCATCGACTATGCCATCGAAGAGCTGGACGCCCTGGGAGTCTCCTATCACCTGCAGTCCGCGTTCCCCTTGGGCACCGTGCTCCTTGTCACCGGCGTGGTGGTACTGTTGGCCGCGGCAGCGGTGGTAGTCACGCTCATGGTAAAAAAGCGCGGCGCTGCTGCCGCCCCTGATCCCTTTGTCGAGCCGGTGGCGCCCCCCGCCCAGCCTGTTGCGTCCACCGAGCCCATCTTTCAGGCGCCCCCGGTTCCGCCCCAGGCACCCAAGCCCCAGTTCCTGGTGGGAGAGGGCGGCCTGATGGACGGCAAGCGCTATGCCCTCATTCCCCAGGGCATTCTCATCGGGCGGGATCCCAGCTGCCGCATCTGCTATCCCGCCAACACGCCCGGCATCAGCCGCAAGCACTGCCAGGTCTTCTGGCAGGGCGGCCAGCTCATGATGATGGATCTGGGCTCCACCTCCGGCACCTTTGTCCAGGGAAGAGGGCAGATCACCGCCAACATCCCCGTTCCGCTCCGGCAGGGCGACATCTTCTACCTGGGCGAAAAACGCAACGGATATCGCATCGTGTAAAACTTGGGAAAGGGTGAAGTTTTTTGGACGTTCTGATTGTTTTGATTTGGCTTGCCCTGTGGGCCATGTCCATCGCCGGTCTGTGGATGATCTTCGTCAAGGCCGGACGCCAGGGATGGGAGAGCCTTCTGCCCTTGTATAACCTCTTTGTCCTCTTCCAAATCCTCTATGGCGAGGGCACAAAGGCATTTTTACTGCTCATTCCCTTCTACAATATCTACATCGCCATTCGCCTGTGGGTGGATCTCGCCCGGTATTTCGGAAAATCCGCAGGCTTTGCCGTCGGGCTTCTGCTCATGAGCCCCGTCTTCCTGCTGATCCTCGGCCTGGACAAGGGCACTTCCGCTCCTTCCCGCCCCAACCCGGCACCTCCGACGGCGCCTTCCACCCTCTATGTGTCCATCCAGTTCGGCACCCTCGCCGGCGCCGCCTTCCCCATCACCGCCAACGGCGCCACCATCGGCCGCGATCCCAGCTGCATGATCTGCCTGCCGGCCAACACCCCCGGCGTGAGCCGCCAGCACTGCCGCGTCACCCTGAGCGGCAGCTCCCTCACGCTCACCGATCTCAACTCCAGCAACGGTACATTCTTCCGCGGCACGCGGCTGAGTCCCTACGTTCCCACCACGCTCAACCGGGGTGATACCTTCGCCCTGGGCGGCAGCGGCAACATTCTGCAAGTCATCTGATTCGGGAGGTAAATACTATGGAAATCGTACGCTGTGAAAAAGGCCATTTTTACGACGCGGAGCGAAGCTCCACCTGCCCCCAGTGCGCGATGGAGGCGCAGGACGCCTCCACGTTTGTCGCCGATCCCCCTCTCTCCCGCAGCGGCGTGGAGGAAATCGGCGCCACCGAGCCCGTCGCCTTCTCCGGCTCCTTCGCAAGCCCTGTGGAAAGCGTTGGCGTCACCACGCCGGTTAGCCCCGGCTTTGTGCCCGAGGATTTCATCCCCAAGGGAGGAAGCCAGGTGGAGCAGTATGAGTCCACCACCCCGGTCTCTCCCAACGGCGTAGCCGGCTTCAACCCCGTGGTGGGCTGGCTGGTCTGCATCGACGGCCCCGACAAGGGACAGGACTACCGCATTCACGCCGGCTACAACTACATCGGCCGCGCCCAGAGCATGGATATCTGCATCCAGGGCGATACCCATATCAGTAACCAGAACGCCGGCGTCATCGGCTATGACGATTTGGAGCATCTCTTCTCCTTCGGCCCCTCCGGCGGCCACAACACCGTGCGCGTCAATGGAAAAATGGTCATCAACGCCGTGGAGCTCAGCCCCTACGACGAGCTCACCGTGGGCACGACGAAGCTGATGTTTGTGCCGCTGTGCGGAGAAAGGTTCAACTGGGATGCAACATAAAAAGCGAGCGCTGCGTACACTGCTCCTGCTGCGCAACACGCTGGCGGTCATTGCCGTGGTGCTGGCCGTTGCCGTGGCCGTGGTGGGCTGGCGGCTGCTGTTTGCGAGCGCCAGTCAGACTGAGCAAGCCGACAATCTCTCCACCGTCACCACAACGGAGCAGGATAGCCAGGGCACACCGTCCACGGCTGATCCCGCCTCCCCTGGCAGCACGACGGAGCAGGAAGATGCGGACAACTCCGAC
>DVGD01000155.1 GCA_018712905.1 Candidatus Avoscillospira stercoripullorum
CCGAGAATTTCCGCGGCGAAGATAAAGAGCAGAATGATGATTTCCAAGGTGTTGGGGAGATCAATGTGGAGCCGCCGCTCGATGAGGGACGGCAGCACGAAGAGCACCAGCGCCAGCAGGCAGGTGAAGGCACTTTCGTAGTTGCCGCGGAAGATGTGGTACACCAGCAGGACGCCCACGATCAGCCGCAGGGCAAAATACAGGATCAGCACCGGTTTGGAGCGGTGGGCGGCGAATTCCTCCAGCCGCTTTCTTCGCTTGCTCATTTGGTTTCCTCCTCTTTGGTCAGGCTATGCCGGGCAGCATAGGCTTTGAGCGCCTCCAGGCGGCGGTGGTGCCGCTCCTGCTGGAGATGGGGGAAGGCCTTGACCCAGCGGCGATAGGTACGGTTTTTGCCCACCATCTGGCGGTAGGCCGCGATTTTTTCCTCCAGCTCCCGGCGCATGGCCTCGGTTTTGGCGGTGCGCTCTTCCTTCCGGGCAAGGAATTCCTCCTTCTTTTCCTCGAGATCCAGCTTGGTGACGCCGGAGTAGAGGCTCTCGCCAATGTTGTCGGAGATGCCCTTGAGAAGCTTTTCCATGTCCTCCACGGCCTTGACCTGCCGGGGAAGCTTCAGGGCGGCAATCATGGTGAGCACCAGATCCGTGAGGAACAGCGCGGAGAAAACCCCCAGCAGGATCCAGCCCACGGTGTGGGGAATCAGCGAAACCAGCCCCATGAGCACCGGGTGGAACACCCGCACCACCAGAAGGCAGGCAAAGCCCCACACCAGGGAGAAGGCCAGGCAGATATGACCGCAGATGTTAAAGGGCATGTTGGAGTAGTCCCACAGCCGCTGGTGGAGGAGCTTTTCCGACACCCAGCCTAAGAGGAACTCCAGCGCCGAGGTGATGACCACTGAGCCAAAGTAGAGTATCAGCAGATTGCCCTCCAGCGGGCTGAGAATCCACAGCACCAGCATCACGCCCATGCCGTAGATGGGGCAGACGGGACCCAAGAGAAAGCCGCGGTTTACAAACGTTCCAGTCTTCACCGCCGCGAAGACCACCTCGCTGCACCAGCCCAGGAAGGCATAGAGGAAAAAGATCCACAGCCAATGATATAGGGTGTCCATGCTCAAACCTCCCAAAAGTCGTCCACATCGATGACGGTGCCGTTTTTCTTGGTGTTCACGGTGCAGGCCGTGGCGGTGAGATCCTCAATGCCGCCCACAATGATGGCCAGTCCCATGAGACGGATGCTGAGCATGGCCGTCTGATAGGGGAGAATGAGCACCAGCGCCCCCACGGCAATGGCGGCAATGGACAGCACCAGGAGCCACGGCCAGGACGCGATGCCAAATCGCCGCGCCTCAAAGGCCGTCTGGAGCTTGAAGACGCCGCTGACCACCGTGAAGATGCCCACGATCACCGGCAGCATGGAGATGACCGCCCGGGAGAAGAAAATCAGCACCAGCCCAAGGATCAGGCACAGCACCGCCAGCGCCAGGTCAAATTGGAAGGCCAGGCGGTAGGGATCCCGGGAAAAGTAGCCGATGAGCTTCACCACCGACCACACCAGGCACAGACCGCCCAGGGCGTAGCAGATGATCCGGGAGGAGAGGCCAGGGAAGAGCAGCAGCGCCAGCCCCAGCAGGATCCACAGGCAGGAGAAGAGCAGATACGTGCGCTTAACACTGCGCAGGTTGCGGATGGGAGATTTCATGGGAAAAGCCTCCTTGTTGTTTCTGCCTTCATCTTACGCCAGAACGGGGGAAAATACCATGGTCAAAGAAACCGGCCTGCCCAAGAACTGGGCAGGCCGGAACATCTGTATGGTTTTTGGGCATTTCGGCTCAAGTGTCCAAATGGGGCAGGGAGACGGCCTGCTGCATCAGCTGCTGCACCGCGGAGATCCGGCTGAGGAATGCCTCGGGCGTCTCCTGGGCGCCGTCTTCCAGCCACGAACGAAAGAGGCTCCAGATCCCTCCGGCGAAAAACACCGCCAGGGTGTCCCGCTGCGCCTGGGAGAGGGCGCTGCCGCCGCTTTCCTCCAGGGAGTGACGCACGTTGGTCTCCATGGCCTGGTAGAGCCGCCTGCGCAGAATCTCCCGGCTCTGGGAATGGTCGATGTGGGCGAAGACCTGCCGGTGCCCCGCCACCATGGTGAGCAGGCGATGGAGGGGATCGCCCTGGCCTCCATCCGCCGTTTTGGCGAATTCCGCCTCCAGGGTGTCGGCCAGAAGGGAGGGGATGTCGTCATAGTGATAATAGAAGGTGTTTCGGCTGACGCCGCAGGCGTCCACCAGCATTTTCACCGTAATCTTGTCCAGGGGCTGCCGCTCCAAAAGGACAAGCAGCGAATGCCGGAGCGCCTGCTGGGTGAAGGATGCCACGGCTGCACCTCCTTTCTCGTTTCTATCAGTATACCGAACCCGGGGCAAAATTGCAAGGGGCAGCGCCCCGAACGTGGCAGAGCAGTGGATATCACCGGGATATAAGATGAATATAGATGTATATAACCGGGATTTTTGTGAATGTATATACAACGCAGCCAAAAAAGGCTGCCATGTTTGTGCAAGATTGGGCTTGCATATTTTTGCATTGTAAGGTAATATATATTCACAAACAAAGAACACACCACCGCGTTACTGGAGGTTTTATCATGGAAAAGAAGGATATCAAGAAAATCGTACTGGCCTACTCCGGCGGCTTGGATACGTCCATCATCATTCCCTGGCTCAAGGAAAACTACAATAACCCCGAGATCATCGCCGTGTCCGGCAACGTCGGCCAGGCAGACGAGCTGGAGGGTCTGGAGGAGAAGGCCATCAAGACCGGCGCAAGCAAGTGCATTGTGGCCGACCTCACCGAGGAGTATGTCAACGACTTCATTATCCCCTGCATGAAGGCCGGCGCGGTGTATGAGGAGTACCTGCTGGGCACCTCCCACGCCCGTCCCTGCATCGCCAAGAAGCTGGTGGAGATCGCCCTGGAGGAAGGCGCCGACGCCATCTGCCACGGCTGCACCGGCAAGGGCAACGACCAGGTGCGGTTCGAGCTGGCCGTGAAGGCGCTGGCACCCACCATGAAGATCATCGCCCCCTGGAGAGAGTGGTCCATCAAGTCCAGAGAAGAGGAGATCGACTACGCCGAGGCGCACCATGTGCCCCTGAAGATCAGCCGGGAGACCAACTACTCCAAGGATAAGAACATGTGGCACCTGAGCCACGAGGGTCTCGACCTGGAGGACACCGGCAACGAGCCCCAGTACGAGAAGCCCGGCTTCCTGGAGATGAGCGTCAGCCCCCTCCAGGCGCCCGATCAGCCCACCTACATCACCCTGGAGTTTGAAAAGGGCATTCCCGTTGCCCTCAACGATGAGAAGATGTCCGCCAAGGATATCATCCTGGCGCTCAACAAGCTGGGCGGCGAGAACGGCATCGGCCTTCTGGACATCGTGGAGAACCGCTTGGTCGGCATGAAGTGCAGAGGCGTCTATGAGACGCCCGGCGGCACCATCCTCTACAAGGCGCACCAGTACCTGGAGTCTCTGTGCCTGGACAAGATGACTGCCCACGAGAAGGAAAAGCTGGCCATCACCTTTGCCGAGCTGGTCTACAACGGCCTCTGGTTCAGCCCCCTCAGAAAAGCCCTCAGCGCCTTCGTGGACTCCACCCAGGAGAAGGTCACCGGCAAGGTAAAGCTCAAGCTCTACAAGGGCAACATCATCAAGGCCGGCGCCTGGAGCCCCAACACCCTCTACTCCGAAAAGATCTGCACCTTCGGCGAGAGCGACTACAACCAGGCCGACGCCACCGGCTTCATCAACCTCTTCGGCCTGCCCACCCAGGTTCAGGCCATGGCCGAACAGGGTCTGCTGTAAGAAACATCCCATCCGGCAGGGAGCCACCCTCCCTGCCGGGTTTTGGCATTTCCGACCGAAAAGCCTCCCCTTGGTGACCAAGGGGAGGTGGCACGGCGAAGCCGTGACGGAGGGGATCAGAGCTTGCCGTGATTGCAGGCTTACAACCCCTCAGTCAGGCCTGTGGCCTGACAGCTCCCCTCAAGGGGAGCCTTGGGACGGTGCAAACCGGCGGCGCAAATACTTCGATTTTCATTCTACCATGAGGTGATTTGATGAAACTCTGGTCCGGGCGGTTTCAGAAGGAAACCGACGCCCTTGTCAACGACTTTAACTCCTCCATCTCCTTCGACCAGCGGATGTACCACGAGGACATCCAGGGCTCCCTGGCGCACGCCAAGATGCTCGGCGACACCGGCGTCATCGAAAAGGCCGACGCCGCCGCCATCGCCGAGGGCTTAAAGTCCATCCTGGCCGACGTGGAGGCGGGGAAGATCACCTTCACCGCTGACAACGAGGATATTCACATGAACATCGAGGCGCTGCTCACCCAGCGCATCGGCGACGCCGGCAAGCGCCTCCACACCGCCCGCAGCCGCAATGACCAGGTGGCCGTGGATTTGCGGCTCTACCTGCGCCGGGAGGTGGACGAGATCCGGGGCATGCTCCTCGATCTCCTGAAGGTGCTCTCCCACCTGGCCGCCCAGCACCAGAAAACGGTGATGCCCGGCTATACCCATCTCCAGCGGGCGCAGCCCATCACCTTTGCCCAGCATCTTCTGGCCTACGCGTCCATGTTCTCCCGGGACGTGACCCGGCTGGAGGACTGTAAGAAGCGCATGAACCTCTGCCCCCTGGGCTCCGGCGCCCTGGCCGGGACGACGTACCCCATCGACCGGTTTGAGACGGCATCGCTCCTCGGCTTCGCCGGCCCCATGGCCAACAGCCTGGACGGCGTCAGCGACCGGGACTATGTCATCGAGCTTCTCTCGGCGCTCTCCATGGTGATGATGCACCTCTCCCGTTTCTCCGAGGAGATCATCCTCTGGTGCAGCTGGGAGTTCAAGTTCATCGAGCTGGACGACGCCTATTCCACCGGCTCGTCCATCATGCCCCAGAAGAAGAACCCCGACGTGGCCGAGCTGGTGCGGGGCAAGACCGGCCGGGTCTATGGAAGCCTGGTGAGCCTGCTCACCACCATGAAGTCCCTGCCCCTGGCCTACAACAAGGACATGCAGGAGGACAAGGAGCCGGTGTTCGACGCGGTGGA
>DVGD01000156.1 GCA_018712905.1 Candidatus Avoscillospira stercoripullorum
CCACCGGCGCGCGCTGCATCAGCATCCGGGCGATGGCCACCCGCTGCTTCTGTCCGCCGGAGAGGGTCACGCCCCGCTCGCCCACCAGAGTATCGTAGCCGTCGGGGAATTCGGTAATGGCCTCGTCCACGCAGGCGATGGCCGCGGCGCGGCGGAGCTCCTGGGTGGACGCCTCCGGCGCTGTGGCGGCGATGTTCTCGCCGATGGTCTTGGAGAAGAGAAAGGGCTCCTGGAGCACCAGGCCGATCTGCCGGCGCAGGCAGTCCCGGCGGATGGTGCGGATATCCCGGCCGCCGATGGTGATGCTTCCCTGCCCCTCGCCCAGGTCATAGAGCCGGTCGAGGAGATGCACCAGGGTGCTCTTGCCCGAGCCGGTGCCGCCCAGGATGCCCAGGGTGGTGCCCCGGGGGACGGTGAAGGAGAGATCCTTCAGCACTTCCTGCCCCTCGTAGCCGAAGGTCACATGGTCAAAGACGATGTCTCCGTCGCAGGAGGCATTCTCGGCCTCAGGGGCATCTACCTCCTCGGGCGCCTTGAGAATATAGCCCACCCGGTCCAGGGAGACGCCGGCCTTGCTCATATCCGAGAGCACCCTGCCCAGGGAGCGCACCGGCCAGGCCAGGGACTCGTTATAGGTGACGAAGGCGAGGAAGGCGCCCAGGGTCATCTCGCCGCGCGCCGCCTCCACGGTGCCGGCCAGGATGATGACCATGACCTGGAGGCACGTGAGAAAGGTGCCCGAAGCCCAGTAGATGGAGAGCAGCTTGCCAAGCTTGATCCACAAGGTGGAAAACCGCTGGTTTTTTTCGTTGAACCGGTCAACTTCAAACTTCTCCCGGCCGAATGCCCGCACCACACGCACGCCGGTGAGGTTTTCCTGGGCGCAGGTGGTGAGCTCGCCCTCGGCCTCGTCCGCCGCCTGGAAGCGGCTTGAGATCTTGCGGTAAAAGACCCCGGAGGACAGCCCCACAATGGGGATAAAGGCCAGGGAGATGAGGGAGAGCCGCACGTTCATGGAGAACATGATGGTGAGGTAGAGCGCGATCAAGAAGACCGTCCGCACCACCTCCACCAGCTGGTTGCACACAAAGCTGCGGATCACATCCACATCGGAGGTACAGCGCTGAATCATATCGCCGGTGGAGTGCGCCTTGTGCCAGGCGAAGCTCAGGCGCTGGATGTGGCCGAAGAGGCCATCGCGGATGCCCTTGACAAAGCCCTCGGAGCCGCGCCCCAGGTAATACCGCTGGCCGAAGCTGCACACGCCCCGGAGTACCGCCACGGCCATCACAGCCAGCGCCGCGTACAGAAGGGACTGGGCAGGGTTTTCCCGCAGTTGCTCCAGGGGCAAAAGGCGCGTGAAGAAATCCGTGGACTCGGGCGCCTTGCTGCCGAGAATATTGTCCACGGTGACCTTGACGATCTGGGGCGTCAGAGCGTTAAAGGCCATGCTCAGGCAGGCGCTGAGCAGCGCCGCCACAAAAAAGCCCACCACGGGCTTGAGAAACCGCCAGATGAGCGCCGCCTTCTCCCGGCGGGGCAGTTTCCATTGCGTCTTATCCAAGTGTTACCTCTCTTTCTTCCCATGGGCGCAAAAAAAGCGCCCCCTTCGGGACGCATCTACGCCATATACCCATGAATCAGCGCAAGACTAATCCAAGAGCGCACGCAATGCCCCCCTGCCAACAGTGAACCGAACGGAAACTCTCATCTTGGTCATCTTGTGCGCCCTCCTTTCTGAAAATCATGGTTTGCTCCCTTAGTATATGCAAGCCTCCGGCAAATGTCAAGAGGAATTTGTCCAGATTGACCGCTGGGCGGAGTTTTTTTCCGTCTCCTCTTGTCGAGAATTGCTGGAGATGATATGATAATAAAAATTAGGAGGCGAGACTATGCAGAGAATTGACAAGGAAAACTACTACCTGGACATCGCCCAGACGGTGCTCGAGCGCTCCACCTGCCTTCGGCGGTGGTACGGCGCCATCATCGTGCGCAATGACGAGATCGTGGCCACCGGCTATAACGGCGCGCCCCGCGGCCGCGCCAACTGCTGTGAGCTGGGCTACTGCGTCCGGGAGCAGATGCAGGTGCCCCGGGGCGAGCGGTATGAGCTCTGCCGCAGCGTCCATGCCGAGGCCAACGCCATTATCTCCGCCTCCCGCAACGAGTGCATCGGCGGTACCCTCTACCTGGTGGGGCGGGACGCCGCCACCGGCAAGCTCCTCCCCGACGCCACCTCCTGCTCCATGTGCCGCCGTACCATCATCAACGCCGGGCTCGAGCGGGTGGTCATCCGCCGCACTGAGACGGAGTACACCGTCGTCCCCGTCCAGGAGTGGATTGACCACGACGATTCCATCCAGGCGCCCCTGGCGGAATAATTTCCCTCTCCCCTGGCCATACTAGGAAGGAACTACCAACAAGGAGGCGTACCATGGTCAAGGGGATTACCAGGCAGGTGGTTGTCGTCAAGGGCGGCGACCCGGCCATGTTCGAGCAGGCCATATTTCTTGTAAAGGACGGGGTGCTCTCCCAGGGCGGCGTCAGCGAGGAGGCGCTGCTCACCCAGGCGCGCCAGGCCTGCGCCCGGGAGCGGACTCCCTGGCAGCGCTGGCGGGAAAAGCTCACCTGGGCAGCCTGCGGCGC
>DVGD01000157.1 GCA_018712905.1 Candidatus Avoscillospira stercoripullorum
GGCTTTCACTCCCTGCGCCTGGGCAACACCGTGGGCATCCACGAGGTGCTCCTGAGCACCGGCACCGAGACCATCACGCTCAAGCACGAAGCCTACGACCGCATGCTCTTTGCCCAGGGCGCCCTCCGGGCAGCGGAATACCTGGTGGGGAAACGCGCGGGATTTTACAATATGGATACAATGCTCGGTGGAAAGGAATAGCCCATGAACGCACAGGAGATCATCCACTATATCGCAACGGCGGAGAAGAAGACGCCGGTGAAGCTCTATGTCAAGGAAAAGGAAGCCATCGACTATGGCTCTGCCCGAGTCTTCGGCGCCGGGGACAAGATCGTCTTCGGCGACTGGAAGGACTTAAAGCCCATTCTCGAGGCCAATCAGGATAAAATCGAAGATCTGGTGGTGGAAAACGACTGCCGCAACTCGGCCATTCCCCTGCTGGATCTGAAGGACGTCCCGGCGCGCATCGAGCCCGGCGCCATCATCCGCGAACAGGTGACCATTGAGAAGAACGCCGTCATTATGATGGGCGCCATCCTCAACATCGGCGCCGTGGTGGGCGAGGGCACCATGATCGACATGGGCGTCGTGCTGGGCGGCCGCGCCACCGTGGGTAAGCACTGCCACATCGGCGCGGGCACCGTCCTCGCCGGCGTTATCGAGCCCGCCAGCGCCACGCCGGTGATCATCGAGGACGATGTGTTCATCGGCGCCAACGCTGTGGTCATCGAGGGCGTCCGCGTGGGGCAGGGCGCCGTGGTGGCCGCCGGTTCGGTGGTCATCGCCGACGTCCCGGCAAATGCCGTGGTGGCCGGCGTCCCCGCCAAGGTCATCAAAATGAAGGACGGCACCACCAGCGGCAAAACCGAGCTTCTCGACGCCCTGCGCACCCTCTGAGCCATGGAGAAGCGTCTCAATCCCCACCTGGTGGCCTCACCCCGGAGCGCTATCCGGGAGTTTGCACGCCTTGCTGCCGAGACCCCGGGCTGCATCTCTTTGACGCTGGGAGAGCCGGACTTTCCCACGCCGCCCGCCGTCTCTCTGGCAGCCAAGGAGAGCCTGGATCGCGGCGAGACCCACTATATCCCCAACAACGGCGCTGCCGCCCTGCTTTCCGACATCGCGGCCTTTGAGCAAAAGACCCACGGCCTATCCTACGACCCCGACGAGATCATCGTCACCGTGGGCGCCACCGAGGGACTCTTCACCGCTCTCATGGGCATTCTCGAGCCGGGGGACGAGGTCATCGTCCCCACCCCTGCCTTTGTGCTCTACCAGTGCATTGTGGGGCTGGCCGGGGGCGTCTTCGTCCCGGTGGACACCGCCCCGGCGGACTTCCAGCTCACCGAGGACATGCTCGCCCGGGCGGTGAGCCCCAGAACGAAGGCCATCGTGCTCAGCTCGCCCAACAACCCCACCGGCTGTGTGTTAAATCGGGAGAGCCTGGCGGCGGTGGCGGCGCTGGCAGAATCATATAACTTGTTTGTGATCTGCGACGAGGTCTACCGCCAGCTCTTCTATGGCACGGATTGCCCCCAGTTCTCCACCCTCTACCCCGACCTCAAGGATCGGGTGGTGGTGATTCAGAGCTTTTCCAAGCCCTACGCCATGACCGGCTGGCGGGTGGGCTATCTCATGGCCGACCGCCCGGTGAAGCGGCAGCTGGAGAAGCTCCACCAGTATGACGTGGTCTCCACGGTGTCCTTCGTCCAGGAGGCCTGCCGGGCGGCGCTCCGGGAGGATCCCACCCCCATGGTGGAGACCTACCGCCGCCGCCGGGACTTCGCCCTGGCGCGCCTTTCCGAGATGGGGCTCTCCGTGGTCAAGCCCGAGGGCGCCTTCTATATCTTCCCGGATATCTCCCCCTCCGGCCTTTCCTCCGGCGACTTCTGCCGCAGGATGATTGCCGAGGCCGGGGTGGCCGCGGTGCCGGGGTTCTGCTTCGGCGGCGAAGGGCACATCCGCCTGAGCTATTGCTGTGACGACGCAGTGCTCGCCGCCGGGCTTGACCGCCTAAGCGCCTTTGTGGACAAGCTGAAGGGAGAGGGGTCATGGAACTTCTAACGAAAGCCCAGACGGATTTCTCCTGGATCCAGAGCCTGCGGCGGCAGATTCACCGCTATCCAGAGCATGGAAACCAGGAATTTAAGACCGCGGCATTGATTGAGGAAACCCTCACTGGCCTGGGGCTCAAGCCCCGGCGGCTTTTGGACACGGCGGTGGTCTGCGACATCAAGGGCACTTCCCCGGGCAAAACCGTCGCCCTCCGGGCGGACATGGACGCCTTGCCCATCCAGGAGGAGACGGGACTTTCCTTTTCCTCGGAGGTGCCGGGCATGATGCACGCCTGTGGCCACGACTTCCACGTGGCAGGGCTCCTGGGCGCGGCCAAGCTCCTGTGCCGGGCGCAGTTTTCCGGCCGGGTGCGGCTCCTGTTCCAGCCCGACGAAGAATTGGATGGCGGCGCCAAGCGGATGATGGACGCTGGATGCCTTGCAGGGGTGGACGCCGTCTTCGGCGCCCATGTCCGGCCGGATCTCCCGGTGGGACAGGTGGGCGTGCGCTACGGCGCCTTCTACGCCGCCTCCAATCCCTTTACCATCCGCCTCCACGGCCTTGCCTCCCACGGCGCAGAGCCGGAGCGAGGCGCAGACGCCCTTCTGGCCGGGGCGCAGCTGGTGACGGCGCTCCAGTCCCTGGTCTCCCGGCGGGTGGCGCCCACAGACACGGCGGTGCTCACCGTGGGCACCTTCCACGCCGGCGTGCAGGAGAACATCCTCGCCGACCACGCCGAGCTCAAGGGCATTCTCCGCTCCTTTGGCGAGGAAAACCGCAAGAAACTCACCGCCGCCGTGGAGGCCATGGCAGCGGGGATCGCTTCCGCCATGGGCGTGACCGCCGAGACGAAGTTTACCTGGGGCTACCCCGGCATTCTCAACCACCAGGCGGAGACCGCCCTGGTGGAGCGCACGGCGCGGGCGCTGCTGGGAGAGGAAAGCGTGACGGTGCTCGCCGCACCCACCCTCACCACCGAGGACTTTGGCTATTTCCTCCAGCAGGTGCCCGGGAGCTTCTACCACCTGGGGGTGGGCGGCAGCGCACCCCTGCACGCCTCCCGCTTCTGCCCTGACGAGGCGGCGCTGCCGGTGCTCGCCGCCCTGCATGCCCAAGTGGCCTTGGCAGCCTTAGAGAAATAACTTCATAAAGAGAGAGGGACGCACTATGAAAAAGCGCGCAGCATTGCTTCTTCTGGCTGTGGCGATCCTCCTGGCGCTGGTGGGCTGCCATGCCCCGGCGGTGCCCACGGAGTCCCAGCCGCCCGCGACACCCGAACCCGCAGCGACGGAAGAGACCCCCGCACCGGAGCCGGAACCCCAGCCGGAACCCAAAGAGGTGCCGCCGCCCCAGCCGGACACCATGCCCGGCAATAAGGCCTATGCCCGGGTGACGGTGATGGCGCATCCCCTGACCTACAGCAGCGTCACCGTGGACGGTGAGCCCTACTTCGCCCTCCAGGATCTGGCGGAGGTGTTGGAAGGAGCGGTGGCGCTGGACGGCGCCACGGTGACCCTCTCCTGGGCGGAGGGCAGCGTGGAGATCCGCGCCAAGAGCGGCATCTGGTTTTCCGACACTGCTTCCGGCATTTTGCCAGGCGCCGTCTACCGCAGCGGGGAACTGCTCTTTGCGCCCCTCGCGCTTTTGGAGGACGTGTTGGGACTCACCTGCACGGCCAGCGAAGACGGGAAAACCCTCTATTACTACGAGGCCGCCAGCTGGGACATCCCCAAGGGCTACTCCGTGCCGGTGCTCATGTACCACGCCGTCAGCGACGAGACTTGGGGCGTCACGGAGCTCTTCGTCCGCCCGTCGGAGATGGAGGCGCAGCTCCAGTACCTCCAGGAAAACGGCTTCACGCCCATCTTCTTCTCCGATTTATCCCATGTGGAGGACTATGAAAAGCCGGTGCTCCTCACCTTTGACGACGGCTACAACAATAACTACACCGAGCTCTTTCCCCTCCTAAAAAAGTACAATATGAAGGCCACCATCTTTGTGGTCACCGGGAACCTGGACAATAATCCCAACTTTATGACCTGGGATCAGGCGCGGGAGATGGTGCAGTCGGGGCTGGTGGCCATCGAGAGCCACACCGTCACCCACCCGGATTTGGACGTTCAGTCCCGGGAGCGGCAGCTCAAAGAGCTGGAGGAGTCCCAGGCGAAGATCTTGGAGGAGATCGGCATCCCTTCCCAGGTGCTCTGCTTCCCCACGGGCAAGTATAATCAGACTACCCTGGAGCTCATGGAGGGACGCTACGAAATCGGCCTCATTATGAACGGCGGCGGCTATATCACCGGCTCAGATCCCTTCCGAATTCCCCGCTGGTACGTTTCGCGCTATACGACCCTGGGGAGTTTTGCCTATCTGGTGAAATAATCGGACTGAGGCCGCCAGAGGCTTGGCAGGAAGGAAAGCTTGAAGATACGCAGACTGTTGAAAAACCCCGCAGGAGACTGATGAGACAGAGCAGCGGGGGGTGTGTGCGGGGGGCAAAAAGCCCACCGCGCGTTCAATCAAACAGGATTTTGAAACTTTTTTGAAAGTTTCAAAATCCGC
>DVGD01000158.1 GCA_018712905.1 Candidatus Avoscillospira stercoripullorum
AAAGGGGATGCCCCAGAAAATGCGGTAGATGTAGTCATAGGCGTAGGAGAAGGTCTCGGGCGTCGTATGCATGGCAGTGAGAATGCCGCGGCAGAACACCAGCACCACCGCCATGACCACCGCCGCGGAGATGGCGCAGAGATAGATGCTGTTTGCCACATACCGCCGAAGCTGCGCATACTCTCCCGCGCCAAAGGCATTGGCCGCCGGAATGCCAAAGCCCATGCACAAGCCAATACACGAGCCCAGCACCATAAAATTCAGCGCGCCCGTGGAGCCCACGCCGCCCAGGGCATCCAGCCCCACAAATTTTCCCACAATCATGGTATCCACCAGGTTATAAACCTGCTGCAATACCAGACCCAGCAAAATGGGAATGGCAAACTGTACAATGACACGCGAGGGATTGCCCCGTGTCAGGTCTCTTGTCATAGACTGCATCGCCTTTCATACATCTAGAAATCAGTACGATTATAGTCTTCCAACCTCAAAAATCAAGATGGAAAGAGGCATGAAAGGAGACGCATTCCCGGGCAGGATCTGTGATGTTTGCACAAATCACGTCGGATCTCCCTGGGCAATGGTTTGCCGTGCCGTCTGCATAAAGTCGCGCATCTGGCTCGTCACCGGGCGGCGCAGGGCGTAGCAGATCTGAAAATACCGATTCATGGGATAGCCACGGATGGACAGGGTGTGAAGTGTTCCCTCCTGCGCCTCACGCGCCACGCACCGATGGGACAGCACGCCAAGCCCCATATTCTCCATCACCAGTTCCATGATTGCCGTGCTGCTCACCGATGCACCCACCACTTGAATGGGAACCTGCGCCATGCGCATGGTATTTTCGAAGATTTCCCGGGTGCCGCTGCCCTGCTCCCGCAGAATAAACGGCTGATGGCGCAGCTCCTCCGGCATAACGGACGTTCTATCCCAAAAGGGATGCTCCGGCGCGCAAATGAGCTCCAGCACATCAGAGACCAGCGGAAGCTTGGCCAGCTTTTCACTGGTGACGATTCCTTCAATGAGGCACAAATCCACCTCGTTGCGCAAAAGCCGCGCCTCCAGCAGGTGGGTGTTTTCCACATACAAATAGGGATGAATGTCGGGATACTGGAGTTTGAGCTGGTGCAGGATGGAAGCCAGGAGCGTATTGCCGATGGTAAGCGTGGCGCCCAGGCGAAGCTCCCGCACCGCATGGCGCTGTTCCATGGCGCGACCCAGCTGTTCATAGCCCTCCGCCACCTGCTGGGCATGCTCCCGGAAGACCATGCCCTGGGACGTCAAAGTCAGCTGCCGTGCCCCACGCTGAAAAAGCGGCGCATCAAACTCCTGCTCCAGATCGAGAATGGCTTGGCTTACGGTGGACTGGGAGAGATATAATAGCCGCGCCGCTTCGCTCATTTGCAGCGTCTCCGCTACGGTCAGAAATATCTTGAGCTGCTTGAGTGTGGCCATAATTGATCCCCCTTGCTATCGAGAAAATCGATGGATATTTTCATTTTTTCCTATTTTACATCGATAATTTTTCATGGTAGAATTATACCAAAGAAAGCGGCCAAGTCAATGCCGCAAATTGAAAAAGGAGACGGTTTCATGAAGATCATCGTACTGGGCGGCGTGGCTGCCGGAACCAAGGCCGCCGCAAAGCTGATGCGGGAAAATCACAGCGACGAGGTGCTGATCCTCAACAAAGGCATCGATATTTCCTATGCCGGATGCGGACTTCCCTACTATGTGGGACATGTGATCGAAGCGCGTTCCTCGCTGATCGTCAATACCCCCGCCAAGTTTGAAGCACTCACCGGCGCCAAGGTCAAGGTGGGAACCGAAGCAACCCACGTGAATCGTGCGAAGAAAACCGTCACCGCGGTGGATCTTGCCACCGGCACAGAGACGGTCTATCCCTATGACAAGCTCGTCATCGCCACCGGCGCCAGCCCCGTCAATCCCCCCATTGACGGCGTGGATCTCGGAAACGTCTTTTTCATGCGCACGCCCCAGGACGCCGATGATCTGAGAACCCTGGTGGACAGCGGCGCCGTCAAGAAGGCCGTGGTGGTGGGCGCCGGCTACATCGGCCTGGAAATCGCCGAGAACCTCAGTGCCCGGGGTGTAAAGCCCTTTGTGCTGGATATGGCGCCCCATGTGCTCCCCGGCTTTGACCCAGAATTTGCCACCTACATCGAGGGCAAGCTGGCTGACGCCGGGATCCCCGTCTCCACCGGCGTCAAGGTCACCGGCCTGGAGGGTGAGGACGGCAAGGTCAAGAAAGTGCTCACCGACAAGCGCGGCTATAAGTGTGACCTGGTGGTGCTCAGCGCCGGTATCCGTCCCAACACCGCCTTCCTGCAGGACACTGGTCTGGAGATGTTCAAGGGCACCCTGCTCACCAACGAGCTGGGACAAACCAACGATCCCGACATCTACGCCGTGGGCGACTGCGCCATGGTGCGCAACGCCATCACCGGCAAGGCTGCATGGTCGCCCATGGGCTCCACGGCCAACATCGAAGGCCGCATGATTGCTGAGAATATCTCCGGCAAGACTCGCGCCTATCGCGGCTCTCTGGGCACCGCTGTGTGCCAGCTGCCCGGTCTCAACGTCGGCCGTACCGGCCTCACCGAGGCTCAGGCCAAGGATGAGGGCTTCGACGCGGTGAGTGTGGTCACCATCGTGGACGACAAGGCGCACTATATGCCCGGCGCCGGCAGCTTCGTCATCAAGCTCATTGCCGACCGTCAGAGCCACCGGATCCTGGGCGTGCAGGTCGCGGGTACCGGCGCCGTGGACAAGATCGTGGATATGACCGTCACCGCCCTGATGTGCAAGGCCACCTTGGAGGATCTGGACGGCGCCGACTTCGCCTACGCGCCCCCCTTCTCCACCGCCATCCATCCCCTCGCCCACACCATCAACGTGCTGATGAACAAGCTCTCCGGCTCCTTTGAGACCTTCACCCCCCAGGAGTATGCCGAAGGGAAAGCGGAAGGCTACAAGCTCATCGACGTCTCCCTCCAGCCCACCATTCCCGGCGCTCCCTACGTGGATCTCACCAGCGTCACCGGCCCTCTGGAGGGCTACGGCAAGGACGAGAAGATCCTGCTGGTCTGCAACAAGGGCAAGCGCGCCTACCTCACGCAGAATCGTCTCAAGGCCTTCGGCTACACCAACACCCGCGTTCTGGAGGGCGGCAACCTGTTCACCGACTTCTCCGACTACGAAGCATAAGACGCAGCACCGCGCCAATTGGATGAAACACCCATTGATACATATAAAGGAGAGAAATGACTATGCCTTGCACCATCAGCCCTCTGGAGATCAAGCGCGTCAAGGGTCTCGGCTTCCTCAACAACAAGGGAACCGACCTCTTCAACGCCCGCATCATCACCGTCAACGGTAAAATCACCGCTGAGCAGACCGCTGTCATCGCGGAGGCTGCCAAAAAATTCGGCAACGGCGAAGTGGAGTTCACCACCCGTCTCACCGTGGAAGTCCGCGGCGTCCACTTTGACAACATTCCCGCCTTCCAGGAGTTCATCGCCCAGGCCGGTCTCATCACCGGCGGCACCGGCTCTCTCGTGCGTCCGGTGGTGAGCTGCAAGGGCACCACCTGCCAGTATGGTCTCTATGATACCTTCGCCCTCAGCGAGGAAATCCACAAGCGGTTCTACCTGGGCTACCACAGCGTCAAGCTGCCCCACAAGTTTAAAATTGCCTGCGGCGGCTGCCCCAACAACTGCGTCAAGCCCACCCTCAACGACCTGGGCATCATCGGCCAGATGGTTCCCCAGTTTGATGAGGATTCCTGCAACGGCTGCAAGAAGTGCCAGATTGTTAACATCTGCCCCATGAAGGCCTGCAAGGTGGAAGACGGCATGCTGAACATCGATCCTGAGGTCTGCAACAACTGCGGCCGGTGCGTGGGTCACTGCCCCTTCGACGCCATCGAGGAGGGCAAGCCTGGCTTCAAGATCTACATCGGCGGCCGCTGGGGCAAGAAGATTGCCCATGGCCAGCCCCTTTCCAAGATCTTCACCAGCGAAGAAGAGGTGCTCAATGTGGTGGAGAAGGCCATTCTCTTCTTCCGGGAGCAGGGTAAGACCGGTGAGCGTTTTGCCGACACCATCGCCCGCCTGGGCTTTGACTATGTGGAGAAGGAACTTCTCTCCGACGATATCCTCGCCCGCAAGGATGCCATTCTCGCTGCGGAGCTTCACCTCACCGGCGGCGCCACCTGCTGACAATTGCAAAACCGCCCTCACTGCGCGTGAGGGCGGTTCCTTTTGAGTGAGGGAACCACCGGCTATGCCGGTGGTATTCGTCTACAATAAAACACAAAGCCGCACCCCAACCGGAGTGCGGCTTTGTGTGGAGCTGGTAATGTGACTCGAACACACGACCTGCTGATTACGAATCAGCTGCTCTACCGACTGAGCTATACCAGCGTATTTCTTTTGCAGCAGGATAAATGATACCATATTTCTCTTCTCCTGTCAATC
>DVGD01000159.1 GCA_018712905.1 Candidatus Avoscillospira stercoripullorum
GGTGCAAGTTACGCCTGGTCGTGGGGACGGAGGAACTTCTTGGCCGGGGTCAGGGTCAGCAGGTAGCCGATGAGCATAATAGCCGCCCAGTCGATGACCATGTAGAAGCCGTTGTAGAGCGCGGAGTAGAACCAGGGGGTGGTCATGGTCATGCCGAAGAACTCCTCAGGCATGTACGATGCCCAGATGGTGGCGCCCACCACATAGTGCACCAGGAAGCGCAGCGCGCAGCCCACGGTGGTGCCGATGAAGAAGCCGCCCTTCATTCTCCAGAAGAGACCGGCGAAGCCCAGAACCACATAGGCCACCAGGAAGTCGCCGATGATGCTCTCCCAGCCGATGGCGATGCCGCCTTCCATGAGGGTCTGCAGCACGGCGTGGGCAAGGCTCGCCACCATGCCGGGCGCGAAGCCCCACCGGACGCAGAAGACGAAAATGGGGAGCATGGCCAGGTCGATGGAGCCGCCCCAGGCCATCTTGTAAAGAGGATACAAGCTGAGGATCTCCGCCAGGGCGATCATCAGCGCGCCCTCGCACAGCATGAGAACGGCGCTGTGGCGGCGGGCGTGGGTGGCAGATTGGGTGTTCATAAGAACAACCTCCTTATAAAAAATACCGCACAACCTGAGCGGCAGTGCGGTACGAAGCAAATCAAGATCATCCAAAACAGCTTCCTACGCCGGCATTACCCGGATCAGGTTAAGGGACACGGAAGTGCAATTCCTTCCAATCTCAGCCGGAGAAGCCTCCAGCGCCCCTGTGTTCGGTTGTTGCGGTTCGTAGGTATTATACTGGCGGCAGGCCGCCTTGTCAATGGGAAAATGTCACAGGGTATGGAGGCAGCCGCTCTCGGCCATGGAGACAAAATCGTTGTCTGCCACGATGATATGATCTGCCAGGGAGATGTCCAGGGGCAGCAGGGTGGAGCGCACCATGTGGGTGGTCTCCAGGTCGGCCTGGGAGGGGAGGGCAACGCCGCTGGTGTGGTTGTGCGCCAGCACCACGGAGGTGGCGTGGCTGGAGATGGCGATCTCGGCCACCTTGCGCAGGGAGAAGGAGGCGGAGTTGATGCCGCCCCGCTGCAAGAGGCGGCAGGCCAGCACCCGGCACCGGCCATCCAGGCACAGTAGATAAACCAGCTCCTCGGTGGCGCCGAAAAAGTAGGGCAGCAGGTATTCCCCGCAGGCTTGGGTGGAGGTGAGCACCACGCCCGGGCTCACCCGGGAGAGGAGATACCGCCGCGCCAGGGGCGTGATGAGGTGGAGCAGTACCGCGGCGCTCTCGCCGATGCCGCCCACGGTTTTGAGCTCCTGGAGGGGCGCCTCCAGCACGGCGGCGATGCTGCCAAAGTGCTTGAGAAGCTTGCGTGCCAGGTCGTTGGTGTCCCGCCGGGGCAGGGCATAGAAGAGCAGCAGCTCCAGCACCTGGTCATCCTGGAGGACGTCCATCCCCTGCTCTAAGAAGCGCTTGCGCAGGCGGTCGCGGTGGCCGTCGTGTTCGCCCATGGTGGGTTCTCCTTTCCCCGGCTGCTCACAGGCCGAACAGCCGCTCAAAATTCCCGTGGAGGATGGCCTCCTGGGTGGAGGTGTCCAGACCCAGATCGAGGAAGCGCTGTAATTCCTCCTGGGGCGTCCACATGGGGAAGTCCGTGCCGAAGAGGAAGCGGTGCGCGCCAAGCTTGTCTAAATAGTCCAGCGCCCGCTCTTTGCCCAGAAACTGCAGGGAGCTGGAGGTGTCGTAAAAGACGTTCTCCGGCTGGACGTGGGCATAGGAGCGCTCCCAGGACTCCCAGCCGCCGAAGTGGGCGGCGATGGCCACGAGATCCGGCACCTGCCGGATGAGGTTGGTGAGCCGCTCGGGAGAGGAAAAGTCATACCGATTGTCGCCCATGTGAAAGAGGACGGGAAGTCCTGCCTTGGCTACGGCGCGGTACATGGGAATGGCCTTGGGCTCGTCGAGGGGGATGTGCTGAAAGTCCGGGTGGATTTTGATGCCGCGCAGCCCCAGCTCCACCATCCGGGGGATCTCATCCTCCCAGCCCTCCATGGTGGGGAATAGGGTGCCCAGGCCGATGAGACTGTGGTGCTTGCCCATCTCACCGGCGATAAAGTCGTTGATGTGCTGCACCTGGGAAGGGGAGGTGGCGGAGCTGGACACGGCGCAGCGGGAAATGCCCGCCTGCTGCTCCAATGTAAGGAGCGTCTCCACCGAGGCCAGGTGCCCGGCGTGGGTGCCGTAGAAGCTGCCGATGGAGGCCGAGGCCTTCTCCGCCAGCTTGTGGGGGAAAATGTGGGCGTGAATATCTGCAATCGTCATGAATTTTGCCTTCTTTGCTGGAAGTTGTAGTTTGCCGATGCTACTATCATACTCATTCCTGCGGCGTTGTCAAATGCTGCGACCGGCGTGTTAAAAGATCCACCATGCCGCATACCACGGCAGCTTCTTCCTCGCTCAAGGCGGAGATGTCCAGCAAGCGCCGGCTCTCCCGCCCGAGAAGATAGTCCACGGTGACGCCGAAGAGATCGGCAAGGCGTACCATCACCTCAAAGGAGGGCAGGCGAATATCCGTTTCATAGCTTGACACCATGGATGCCGTCACACCCACCCGTGCGGCCACCTGTGCCTGGGTGAGGTGCTTGTCCAGGCGAAGCTGTTTTAATCTCTGCGAAAAATCAACCATAAGCCGTGATCCTCCTTGCTTATAGTGTACACAGCTTATCATTTCCAATAGAAAAGATTACTCGCCATTTTAGTTGAATTCCGCCGAAGAAAAACTTCCTCTTGACAACTGGACTTCACCAGAGTATAATGCGAAACAAATAAACCGATGAGCAAAGAGAGTACCCTTTGTCAAGCCATGGAAGAGAGCCGCCGGCGGTGGGAGTGCGGTGATGGACGCGAAGGGGAATGGGTTTGCGAGGGCGAGCTGAACGGCGACAAGTAGGCGAGACGGAGGGGCGCTCCGTTACCAAGGGCGGCGCATGGAAGTGCGAAAAAAGTGGGTATCGATGATACCAAGCCGGGTGGCACCGCAGGAGATGTATGCTCTTGTCCCAGCAAAAGGTTGGGAGAAGGGCTTATTTTTATACCTTCTCCCGGAAATCGGAAAGGAGAAATCACCATGAAACAGCACAACGAAGTTCCTTACAAGATTTACCTCAGCGAAGATGAGCTGCCCAAGGCATGGTATAATGTCCGGGCGGACATGAAGAATAAGCCCGCGCCGCTGCTCAACCCCGGCACCCATCAGCCCATGACCTTTGAGGATTTGAGACCGGTGTTCTGCGACGAGCTCATCCGTCAGGAGCTGGACAATGACACGGCCTATATCCCCATCCCCCAGCCGGTGCTGGATTTCTACAAGATGTACCGTCCCTCGCCCCTGGTGCGCGCCTACTTCCTGGAGGAAAAGCTGGGCACCCCGGCGAAGATCTACTATAAGTTCGAGGGCAACAATACCTCGGGCAGCCATAAGCTCAACTCCGCCATCGCCCAGGCGTATTACGCCAAGATGCAGGGTCTCAAGGGCGTCACCACCGAGACCGGTGCCGGCCAGTGGGGCACGGCGCTGTCCATGGCCTGTGCCTTCTTTGACCTGGATTGCCAGGTGTACATGGTCAAGGTGAGCTATGAGCAGAAGCCCTTCCGCCGGGAAGTGATGCGCACCTACGGCGCCTCCGTCACCCCGTCTCCCTCGGATACCACCGAAGTTGGCCGGAGAATCCTGGCCGCCCATCCCGGCACCACCGGCTCCCTAGGCTGCGCCATCTCCGAGGCCGTTGAGGCCGCTTCCAAGCAGCCCGGCTACCGCTATGTGCTGGGCAGCGTCTTGAACCAGGTCTTGCTCCACCAGTCCATCATCGGCCTGGAGACCAAGGCGGCGCTGGATAAGTACAACATCGTGCCCGATATCGTCATCGGCTGCGCCGGCGGCGGCTCCAACCTGGGCGGCCTCATCTCCCCCTTCATGGGTGAGAAGCTCCGCGGGGAGCGGGACTACCGCATCATCGCCGTGGAGCCTGCCTCCTGTCCCAGTTTCACCCGCGGCAAGTTTGCCTATGACTTCTGCGACACCGGTATGGTCTGCCCCCTGGCCAAGATGTACACCCTGGGCAGCGATTTCATCCCCTCTGCCAACCACGCCGGCGGTCTCCGGTACCACGGCATGAGCAGCATTTTGAGCCAGCTCTACCACGACGGACTCATGGAGGCCGTCTCCGTGGAGCAGACCGAGGTCTTCAAGGCGGCGGAGCTCTTCGCCCGCTGCGAGGGCACCCTGCCCGCCCCCGAGAGCAGCCACGCCATCCGCGCCGCCATCGACGAAGCCCTCAAGTGCAAGGAGACCGGCGAGGAGAAGACCATTGTCTTCGGTCTCACCGGCACGGGCTACTTCGATATGGTGGCCTACGGCAAGTTCAACGACGGCCAGATGACCGACTATGTCCCCACCGACGAAGAGCTGGCGGCCTCCTTCGCCAAGCTTCCCAAGGTGGAGAAGGCGTAAGCAGATCCACCAAACCGAAACACCTGTAGGGGCGGCTCTCCGAGCCGCCCGCAGACTGTCAAAAAACCTCGTTGAAAACTTGTGCGACAGAGCAGCGGGGGGTGTGTGCGGGGGGCAAAAAGCCCACCGCGCGTTCAATCAAACAGGATTTTGAAACTTTTTTGAAAGTTTCAAAATC
>DVGD01000160.1 GCA_018712905.1 Candidatus Avoscillospira stercoripullorum
AGCTCCATGATGATGCCGGTGCGATCCTCCGCTTTCACCAGCTGGCGGCCGAACACCTTGGAGGTGAGCCACATGTGGAGCAGCGCCACGAGGAAGATGCCTACAATCACAAGGGGAGCCCATACGCCGAAAAACACGCTGGAGATCATGGGGACGATGGCCCAGGTGGCGGCACAGGGAACCGCCCAGGCCAAAGCGATGGTTAGGATGCGCTGGCCCCAGTTGTCGATGACCCGGGTACCGGCAGCGCCGCCGATGGTACAGCCGAAGCTGACCAGGAAGGGCATGATGGCCTTGCCCTGTAAGCCCAGCTTTGCCATCGTATTGTCAAACACATAGGAGATGCGGGCCATATAGCCGATTTCTTCGATAAAGCCAAACACCAGCGTGATGCCAAAGACAAAGCCAATCATGGAGATGGCAAAATACAGCGCGTTGACGCCCACATCACAGATGAGACCGATGATGAACTGCGGTGCGCCGATGGCGGTGAGTCCCGCCGTGAGCCCCGGCGTCAGCAGGGAGGGGAGCATACCGCCTACGATCATAAAGGGAGCTGCAGGAATAAAGGAGGCGATTAGCCCCAGCAGGATGATGGCAACCGCCAGAGGCTTGCCCCAACGCTTACTGGTGGCCAGTCGGTCAAATTTACTCAGTCCCTCGAACCGCTTCTTTCCGGACACGGCGCGGTCCAGCAGGCTGTCGATCCAGTCAAATTTGCACTGACCGGTATGTAATGCTCCATCTTTTACGGCGCCGGCAAGCTGCCGAAATTTTGCCCGGTCCTCCTTCGCCAGCAGCTCCTCCACACGGGCGGTCACAGGAGCATCGCCCTCCATCACCTTGGCGGCCAGCCACAGCGGAGCATAATCCCCCATACCCTGGGTGGGCATCATGGCCTCCAGTTGGGTAAAGCCCTCCAGCTTCCGATACCGCTCCGACAGAGCGTCCGTGCGCAGCGTTTTGCGCTCAGACAGGGCGCGGTCCAGCGCGGTGTAGAAACCGTCATAGTGCTTGACATCCGTGGCGGAGAACGGCACCACCGGGATGCCCAGCTTTTTCTCCAGTACCTGGGCGTCCACGATCTTGCCCTGTTCTTGGGCCACATCCATCAGGTTGAGAAGCAACACGGCGGGGGTTTCAATGCCGGCAAAGTCCGCCAGCATGAAAAGGCTCCGTTCCAACTGGGAGGCGTCGGCCAGAATCACCACCACATCGGCCTTGCCTCCGGCGATGTAGTCCCGGGTGATGATCTCCTCGTCAGAGTTGGCGGAGAGGCTATAGGTGCCCGGCAGGTCTGCTACCGTGTATTTCACGCCGCCACGGGTGAAATACCCCTCCTTCTGTTCCACCGTCTTGCCGGGCCAGTTGCCCACATGCTGCCGCAGACCGGTCAGGCCGTTGAACAGAGTGGATTTGCCCGAGTTAGGCTGCCCCAGCAGGGCAATGACCGTCTCTTTGGTCTGTACCGTACTCATGTTTTATCCCCTCCCATCTGGATGTTATCGCATTCGCCCCGATCCAGGGCGATCATGGAGTCCCGGCTGAAAATCAGAATGGGACGCTTTCTCTCATTTTGCAGCACAGTCACCGGGCACCCGATGGTGAGTCCGATGGATGTGACTCGGCTCAGAAACCGGGTATCACCGCAGATTGCGCTGATCACGCCGGTCTCTCCGTTTTTTGCTTCGGATAATTTCTTCATAGTTTCCTCCCTCGTGGCTTTTTATCAATCCGGTACAACCGACGGTATTCCAAAGGAGTCACGCCGGTCTCCCGCCGGAAGGCGGCACCGAATTTTCCTTGGTTCTCATATCCCACTGCATCGGCGATATCGGAGATCCGCAGAGCCGTGCTGCTCAGCAGCTCCTTTGCCCGCGCCATCCGCATGGTTCGGAGATAGACGGAGATGGGTACGCCGTAAACCTGAGAAAAATACTTTTTCAGGGATGCGGGGCTGACCCCTGCCAGTTCCGCCAGCTGCGGCAGGCCGATCTGACAGCGCAGATCCTCCGACATTGCCTCCGATGCCTTCAGAGCTGCAGCTCTTTGACCGCGGGTCAGGAAAATCGGAGCCAGTTGGCCGGACGTCTCTTTCCCGGTATCAAGAAGCCGCAGCAGTTCCAATGTCAGAAAACGATAAGCGGCAAGATCCAGGTCTGCCTGATCGATGTGGACCATGAGCTGTCTGGCTCTCTGTTCCCAGGACGCAGACACTTTGGAGAGAAAACTGCCGCTCCGATTCGCCAGTCTGGCCGGCGCTGTGCTGAGGTCGATTCCATAATCCAAAAGAGCGACATTCCCTCCGCACATCTCTAAATCCACCGCCATCTCCAAGCCCTGGTAGCATCCGCCGGGGCAGAGCATGACGCCCACCGGTGGATTGACATCGACGCTCAGCGTTCCCTGATCGATATAAATGTACCCCGCTGGCAACGGCACTTCACACCGGCCGCCGGTACAGAAATTGAGCTTCAAATAGTGGTAGTCCCCGGTGGGCCGAATGGGCAGCTGAGGCACATGGAAATCGATAGTCCACACCTGTACCCCTGTCCACAGCTCCAGCAGGCACATCACTCCTTCCCCGTGTTCGGT
>DVGD01000161.1 GCA_018712905.1 Candidatus Avoscillospira stercoripullorum
CTCGGGGTGGAGAAAAACGCCTCCGAGGGCGAGATCAAAAAGGCCTACCGCAAGCTGGCCATGAAATACCATCCCGACCAGAATCCCGGCGACAAGGCCGCAGAGGAGAAGTTCAAGGAAATCAACGAGGCCTATGAAGTCCTCTCCGACGCCGACAAGAAAGCCCGCTACGATCAGTTCGGCTTCGCCGGTGTGGATCCCAACTTTGCCGCCAGCCAGGGCGGCGGCTTCACCGGCGGCTTCGGCGGGTTTGACGGCTTCGACCTGGGCAGCATCTTCGGCGACTTCTTCGGCGGCGGCTCCAGCGCCAGAGAGCGCCGGGGCGGCCCTGCCCGGGGACAAAACCTGGGCGTGGAGCTCTCCATCACCTTTGAGGAGGCGGCCTTCGGCTGCGAGAAGGAGATCACCATCGGCCGCGTGGAGCCCTGCTCCACCTGCGGCGGCACCGGCTGCAAGGCCGGCTCCAAGCCCGAGACGTGCTCGAAGTGCGGCGGCCGGGGCACCATTCGCACCCAGCAGAACTTCATGGGCATGACCATGCAGTCCGAGAGTCCCTGCCCCGTCTGCGGCGGCAAGGGCAAGATCATCAAGGATCCCTGCAACGTCTGCAAGGGCAAGGGCAAGGTGCGCCGCAACAAGACCCTCAAGGTGCAGGTGCCCGCGGGCATCGACCACGGCCAGAGCTTCCGGCTCCGGGGCGAGGGCAACTGCGGCTCCAATGGAGGCGCCAACGGCGATGTGATCGTCACCGTGTCGGTGAAGCCCCATCCCCTCTTCCAGCGCGACGGCGCCAATGTGCTGTGCGAAATGCCCATCTCCTTCACCCAGGCGGCGCTGGGCGCGGAGATCGAGGTGCCTACCCTGGACGGCAAGGTGCGCTATATGATCCCCGAGGGCACCCAGACCGGCACTACCTTCCGCCTCAAGGGCAAGGGTATTCCCTATGTTGGGTATAAAAACCGCGGCGATCAGTACGTCACCGTGGTGGTGGAGACCCCCACCAAGCTCACCAAGGAGCAGAAGGATCTCCTGAAGAAATTCGCCGCCGCCGTCGGCGACGACGGCCAGCCCAAGCGCAAGAGCTTTTTCGACAAGATCAAAGAGAATTTTTAACGGATGCGCACCGCATCCGTAGGGCGGCATGCCCTCATGCCGCCGCCTCCACCAGGCCGCTTACGCGGCACGGGTCGATGAGGACATCGACCCCTACAAATTTCCACCGCACCCTGTAGGGGCGGATTAAATATCCGCCCGTGGCAGTGGCAATGATTAAGGCGTCTGCCCGGGCGCATATACAATGCGCCCCTACACCGAGGCCTGCACCGCATCCGTAGGGGCGGCTATCAGCCGCCCGCCAAGATAGAAATAATCCCTCTGGAATCGTCGTTCCAGAGGGATTTTCTTACTTTTTGACCATCTGCTTGCCGCAGCAGAAGGGAATCACTTCGCCGGCCTTGAGGCGGCGGGTCTTGCCGCAGATGGGGCAGTAGACCTCCATGGCAGCCTCCGCCCGCTGGACGGAGAGGTCGTTCTTCTCCGCCAGGCTCAGCCCCTCCAGGCGGAACTGCGCCGCGCCGCCGACCTCCGGCGGGGCTTCGTCCAGGGGCAAAATCCCCTTGGTGCGGCCGCCCGAGGGCACCAGCTTGAGCCAGATGGCCGTGAGGCCATCGCGCTCCTCGGG
Source organism: Candidatus Avoscillospira stercoripullorum (assembly GCA_018712905.1). Lineage (GTDB taxonomy): Bacteria > Bacillota > Clostridia > Oscillospirales > Oscillospiraceae > Avoscillospira > Avoscillospira stercoripullorum. Next base: position 1,682 of record DVGD01000161.1, read on the forward strand.
CGTCTCGGGGATGAGGGTGATGGTATCGCGGTGGACGGTGAGTTTCATGGCTTAGTCGAGAATCTCCATGAGACGGCCGCAGCAGAAGGGGATGACCTCACCGGCCTTGACGTGCTGGGTCTTGTTGCAGACGACGCAGTAGACGTCGGTGTCGTAGGGGGCGCGGATCTGGGGGATCTCGTCGCGCTCGGCATCGCTGAGACCCTCGATGTGGAACACGGCCACGTTCTTCTCGCTGGGCACGTACACGCCCATGGGCTGGAGCTCCTTGGTCTTGCCCACACAGTTGCCCATCTTGACCCACAGCGCCTCCAGCTCGGCGGTCTCGGCGGCGTGCTCGGGAATAAACTCGACGATATCTTTATTGATACGGATTTTCATGGTGATTTCCTCCATTTTCATTTGTATGCAAAAAAGGAGGACAGGCATGCAGCCTGTCCTCCCGCTAGGTTATGGGGTGGCGCCTCAGCCGCTCATTTTTTCGGAGATGATATCCATGATCTTGTCATGGCATCCGCCGCAGCCGGTGGAGCAGGACGTGAGCTTCTGTACCTCTTCAAACTCCTTTTCCACATCGGCAAACCGGCTGTGCTGGAACAGAGCATTTTCAATATCCGCCATGGTCACGTGCTTGCAGTTGCAGATGACTTCATTGGCAGCGTATTCCATGATTAGCCGAAGTAGCGCTTGAGCAGGCCGGCAAAGGCTTTGCCGTGGCGGGCCTCGTCGCGCGCCATCTCATGGACGGTGTCGTGGATGGCGTCCAGGTTCAGCGCCTTGGCCTTCTTGGCCAGCTCGAACTTGCCGGCGGTGGCGCCGTTCTCGGCATCGACGCGCATCTCCAGGTTCTTCTTGGTGGAGTCGGTCACCACTTCGCCCAGGAGCTCGGCGAACTTGGCGGCGTGCTCGGCCTCTTCATAGGCGGCCTTCTCCCAGTAAAGGCCGATCTCGGGGTAGCCCTCGCGATGGGCAACACGAGCCATGGCCAGGTACATGCCGACCTCGGAGCACTCGCCTTCAAAGTTGGCGCGCAGACCAGCCTTGATCTCCTCGTCCACATCCTTGGCAACGCCGACCACATGCTCGGCCGCCCAGCTCATCTCACCCTTCTGCTCGACAAACTTGCTGCCGGGCACTTTGCACTGGGGGCAGACAAAGCCCTCGGGGATGGAGTCGCCTTCATAGACATAACCGCAGACGGGGCAAACGAACTTCTTCATAGTAATATTCCTCCAATTTTTAATTTTTTGGTTCAGATTTCTTGTTACAGCCGGAGCAGAGCCCGGTGAACTGCAATTGATACCCTGTGACGGTGGCCTCCGCCAGCCGTCCCGCATCCTCCAGGAGAGCGGGCGCCGGCGCTGCCATGGGCAGATCCTCCACCTTGCCGCAGCAAGTACAGATGAAATGCGCATGGGGCTTGACCTGGGCGTCGTACCGCTCCAGCCCGCCCACCACGCCGATGGACTGAATGGTGCCCGTCTCCTTGAACATGGCAAGGTTGCGGTACACCGTCCCCAGGCTGAGGTCGGGATAGATGGGCTTAAGCTGCTGGTAGACCCATTCCGCCGTGGGATGACACGTGGTATTGCGCATGCAGTCGAGAATGGCGTCGCGCTTTCGGCTGTGCTTTCGTTTATTCTCCATGTGTCCTCCAAAACAGTAATGATTCTTATTACGGTTTAAATTATAGCACAGCGGCAGCCGGTTGTAAAGAGGGTAAGAAAAATTTTTTTGCGGCGCCGGAGGCGGTGTGGTATGATAGAGCCGGAACTGCACCGCACCAAGGGCTCCCCTTGAGGGGAGCTGGCAGCCGAAGGCTGACTGAGAGGTGTTACCGCAGTCCGTCGTGGGGAGGCTCGCGGGAATCGCAGCGGCCCCACCCACGGGCGGCCATGAAGGCCGCCCCTACAACCACGCTCCCGGTTTTCGCGTAGGGGCGGGGTTTATCCCCGCCCGCACCGCAGCTGCGTTCAGCGGAAGACTGGCAGAAATCGCAACTGCCCCACGGGCGGCCATAAAGGCCGCCCCTACGACCACGCTTCCGGTTTTCACGTAGGGGTGCTTTCCATACAATGCGTGTGGCTTGGAATGAATAAAAATACAATGCCAAAATTGGAAAACGCTTTCAACTTTATTCGAAAATGCTGGGAATGATTTCCTTGGCATGAAAATCCTGCCGGGTTTTTGGATAACATCTCATGGATTATGTCGTACTTCTGGAAAAATTCCGCGATTTTTATGGTTATATCGACTGGAGATTTTGCTTTTTGACTTTTTTCGGGAAATGCTCTGCTCGCTGACCCGTATTTGCGGCCTTTCTAAACTAGAAAACGATTTCAAAATTTTGGCCAATGTGAATAAATTTTGAACGCCGAATTGGATATAATACACCAAAATTCGAAACGCCCTTGACAACGTTTTCATAGATGACTATAATTTGAAATAAAGATACGGAATTTCGTAAAAACAAGTGGAGATTGTCGATATTCCAAATCTTATAAATTCGCAAATGGGAGGATCATTATGAAAAGGAAATTGATCGCACTGGGACTGGTTCTGGTCATGGCGGTTTCGCTTCTGGCCGGCTGCTCCAACAAGGAAGCTGCTTCTACCAACGATGCTTCTGAAGTCACCCTCGCTATCGTCGGCCCCCAGACCGGTGATAACGCCGAGTACGGCAAGTCCATGAAGACTGCGGCTCAGATCGCCATCGATGAGTGGAACGAGAAGGGCGGCGTCATCGGCAAGCAGATCAAGCTGGTCGACTACGACGATGCCAACTCTTCCGAGCAGGCCGCTTCCGTGGCTGAGAAGATCGTCGGCGACTCCAGCATCTGCGCCGTCATGGGTCACTTCTCCAGCGGTGTTGCCATGACCGCTGCTGAGGTCTACCAGGAGGCCGGCATCGCCCTGGTCAACGGCTCCGCCGCTCATATGGACTATGCCAAGATCGGCGACTGCATCTTCCGTAACAACGCCATCTACACCACCGACGCCAACACCATGCTCCAGATCATGGAGTGGCTGGGCGTGAAGAAGTTCGGCATCCTCAACCCCAACACCGACGCCGGCGTGTCCGTCACCAGCGCTGTGGAAGACATGATGGAGCGCTACGGCGACAAGTACACCCTCGAGCTCGTGGAGCCCCAGCTCTATGAAGACGGCACCGTGGACTTCACCGCCACCGTCGC
>DVGD01000019.1 GCA_018712905.1 Candidatus Avoscillospira stercoripullorum
CCATGATACCAAAGATTGGACAGGATTGCAAGGCTGTGGTATCATGGGAGCATGAAACTGACCCATAGAAAGGAGATCCCCATGAAAAAGCGGATGCTCTCAATGTTATTGCTCATTCTGCTGGTGCTCAGCGGCTGCAAGTCCGACCCGCCCGCACCCACCGACCAGCCCTGGGCGCTGGAGGTGGAGTACGGCGACAGCGGCGTCACGGCGGCGGCCTGGGATTACACATGGAACTACCCCGACGGCGAAACCGGCCAGACGCAGAAGGCCGAGGTAGAGGAGGCCGATCCTCTGGCACTTCTCTCGGCTATCCCCTTTGTGAACCGCAGCAAAACCGGCAAGCTGAACCTCCGCTTTGCCGTGGAGCCGGATTCCTTGGAAATCGCCTGCTACACCAATGCCGACGGCTACGGAGAAGCCGTGTCGGTGGAGGCTTCGGGCAGCAAAAACACCATCCCTGTGCCCACCGAGGACGGGAGCTACCTCTTCCAAATCACGGCTTCCTGGAACCAGGGTGAGGACGTGACGGCCTGGGGCGACTGCACCTATTATTTCCGGTATTTGCCCGAGGGAGACACCGGTGAGCAGACTGGGGAAATTTCCCTCTACCGGATTTTGAAGCTCACCCCCGATGAGCTCTTCGGCGTGGAGGTCTTCCACAACGGCCTGAGCCAGCAAAAGACCTGCCGCACCACCGACGACAAGGCCGTGGTGCTGGACTTTTTAAAGAACAACCTGGCCACCGACTTTGTCCAGGTGAAGACGCCCTCCCTGGAGGCCGAGTTTGTCCTGCGATTGGCGGTGACCGACGGAAGCCAGCTGACCTTGGGCTATATTCCCCTGGACGGCACGGCCTGCCTGCTGCTGGGCGGCGTGCCCTATGAGGCAGGGGTGATGGACATGGAGCAGCTTTGGAGCGCCATCCAGGCTGACCCCGTCTCCCTGGCTGAGCAGGCGCCGGAGGACACCCTGGAGACCAGCGAGGAGGATCCCGGTGCGGCCTTGGGAGATAACTTTGTCCATGGCTATCTCCGCGCCCTGGACGACGCCGTCACCTTGGACCAGATGAAGTGGATCGACGATTCCGAGGATCCCAACGGCTACCGCCTGGAGGCCGGGGAGCTGGGCAAGGAATATCCCCTCGCCGACGACTGCACCTTCTGGATCCTGCAGGATCACCGCAGCCCCTACTGCCGCGTGGCGCAGGAGACCCTCTGGGACTGGGCGCAGACCACCGGCTGGGACGTGCTCTTCCGCTTCTACCTCGAAAACGGCGAGGTCGTGGCCATCATCGAGCAATTCCGTCCGTAAGCGTGACGGCTTTTATGGCAATTGCCCAAGGTTGGCCAGGCGTGCCGGAGAAAATTGTGCAAAACCTCAAATATTCAAATATGCGCGAATAATCATTGAATTTACATGAATTTAAGTGTATAATTGCCGTATATTACAAAGGAAAGAAGATGAGGCTCATGAAGCGCATCTTTATTGACGGCAGCGCCGGCACCACCGGCCTGCGGATCCACCAGCGCCTGGCGGCGCGGCGGGATCTCACGCTGGTCACCCTGCCCGAGGCTGTCCGAAAGGATCCCAATGCGCGGCGGGAGGCCATGGAACAATGCGACGCGGCGTTTCTGTGCCTGCCGGACGCAGTGGCAGTGGAGGCGGTGGACATGCTTGCGGGCAGCGCCGTGACGCTGCTGGACACCTCCACCGCCCACCGCACGTCTCCCGACTGGGCTTACGGCTTCCCGGAGCTGGGCGCGGCGTATGAGGCGGCGGTGAAGGAATCGAAGCGCATTGCCGTGCCGGGCTGCCACGCCAGCGGCTTCATCGCCCTGGTTGCGCCCCTGGTGGCGGCGGGGCTTCTCTCCCCGGCGGCCTATCTCACCTGCCACTCCATCACCGGCTACTCCGGCGGCGGCAAGAAGATGATCGCCCAGTATGAGGCCGATGGCCGGGACGCCCTTTTGGATGCCCCGCGGCAGTACGGCCTGAGCCAGCGCCACAAGCACCTGCCCGAGATGCAGGCCGTGTGCGGCCTTGCCCACGCGCCCATCTTCTGCCCCATCGTCTCGGATTTTTATTCCGGCATGGTGGTGACGGTGCCCCTCTTTTCAGAGGAACTGCCCGCGGGCGTCACAGCAGAGCACCTGCGGCAGTGCTATGGCGACACCTACCGAGGCCCCGTGGTGCGATACCTCCCCCAGATGGACGAGGACGGCTTCCTCTCCGGCGCGGGGCTCTCCGGCAAGGACGGCATGGAGCTCACCGTGGCCGGCAACGACGAGCGCATTTTGCTCCTGGCGCGGTACGACAACCTGGGCAAGGGCGCCTCGGGCGCGGCCATCCAGTGCCTGAATCTCTCCCTGGGCTGCGAGATGACCGAGGGATTGGTGCTGTGAGGCCGCTTTGCGGACGGGTCGATGGGGACATCGACCCCTAAAATTACCACCGCACCCGTAGGGGCGGATCTCCGAGCCGCCCGTCGGCCGCAAGGCCGCTTTGAAAACGGGGCGATGTAGGCATCGACCCCTACAAATGATATTGATTCTGCATAGAAACGAGGTTTTTCTGATGGAACAGATTTCCGGCGGCGTCTGCGCCGCCAAGGGCTTTACCGCCGCGGGCGTCCACTGCGGCATTCGGAAGAATAAGGACAAGCGGGATCTGGCGCTGATCTACTCCCAGGTGCCCGCTTCGGCGGCCAGCGTCTACACCTCCAACCTGGTCAAGGGCGCACCCCTCACGGTGACCAAGGCGCACCTTACCGACGGCGTGGCCCAGGCCATCGTCTGCAACAGCGGCAACGCCAACACCTGCAATGCCGACGGCATCCAGGTGGCCGAGGAGATGTGCTGCCTCACCGGCATGGCGCTGGGCATCGACCCGCAGAATGTGGTGGTGGCCTCCACCGGCGTCATCGGCCAAAAATTGGACGTGACGCCCATCGCCGCCGCCATGCCCCAGCTGGCCGCCGCTCTGGGCGACCACAGCCGGGAGGCCGCCGAGGCCATCATGACCACCGACACCAAGGTCAAGGAGATCGCCGTGTCCTTTCCCGTGGGCGGCAAGACCTGCAGGCTGGGCGGCATCGCCAAGGGCTCCGGCATGATCCATCCGGATCTTGCCACCATGCTGGTCTTCCTCACCACCGACTGCGCCATTGCCCCGGAGATGCTCCAGAAGGCGCTCAAGGCCGACGTCTCCAAGACCTTCAACATGGTCTCCGTGGACGGCGATACCTCCACCAACGACATGGTCACCATCCTGGCCAACGGCATGGCCGGCAACGACCCCATCACCGCCGAGGGCGCGGATTTTGAAAGCTTTATGG
>DVGD01000162.1 GCA_018712905.1 Candidatus Avoscillospira stercoripullorum
GGAGGCATCGGAGGTCAGGGGATAGCGGGCGGTGATCTCGGCGAGCATCTCAGTCACCTTTTCGTTGCGCATCAGGGTGTCCACGGCGGTCTTCCAGTAGACGCCCTCGCCCTCGCCGGAGAAGAACATGATGTGGTAGCCGTAGCTGGTCTTGACGATGCCGCTGTCGCCCACAGCGCGGCCGTCGGCAAAGCACCAGTCGTTGAACTCCGTGACCATCTGGCCGGGGTAGACGTCCTCATAGAGGCCGCCGGTGGTCTGGGAGCCGGGATCCTGGGTGTACTCGGTGGCCAGGTCGGCAAAGCTCTCCTCGGTGGCCTCTCCGGCCTTCCACTCGTCGTAAATCCGCTGCACCTCAGCCTCGGCCTCCGCCCAGCTCTCGTCGCTCTCGGTGTCCTCGGGCTGGATGAGGATGTGGCGGACGTTGACCATGTTCTTATCGATCTTCTCGATGCCGTAGCTCGTCTGGATGGTCTCGGCGTTGGCATCGTAATAGCTGGAGAGCTCCTGGTCGGTGAACGTCAGCGAATCGGCCAGGGAGTTGGCATAGCCGGAGGCAATCTGGTTGACGCGCAGGTATTCCCGGTACGTCTCCAGAGAGGCGGGCGCGCCGAAGAAGTCGTCGAGATAGCGCTCCGCGTCGGCATAGCCGCTCTGGACAGCGATGCTGTTGAGATCCTCTTCCAGGGAATCCACACTGGCCTGGACGCTCTCGTCGAGCTCATAGCCGTTGGCCATGGCCTCGTCATAGAGGGCGGCCACCTGCTGGAAGGCCTGGAGGGAAGAGTCCAGGAAGAACTGCTGCCAGGTGGCGGCGCCGTTCATGTCCAGCTGCTCGTCCAGCGCCTTGGTGGTGTCCATAAAGTACATGAGATAGGAGCCGTAAGCGCTGTAGAAGGAGTAATACTGCTGGTCATAGTAGTAAAGGAGATCCCGGTTGGTGAGCTCCAGGCTGCCGGCGGTGGCAATGACCTTGTCCATGGCCGCGTCCACCTGCTCCTGGGAGAGGGTAACGGCCTCGCCGTCGGCGTTGTTGTAGGTGTAGGTCTGTGCGCCGTCCTCCCCGGTCACGTAGTTGGCCGAATAGGAGCGGTAGCCGTAGGCGTTGGTGTGCAGGAGCGGGTTTGCCTCAGCCTCGGCGTCGGTCACCGCCAGAGTGGCGTCGGTGAGGGCGCCGCCGGCGGAGGTGGTGTCCTCGGAATCGGTGGGGGCATCGGCGGGATCAGAGACTTCCCCGGTGGTGTCCGGCGGGGTCTCAACGCGGCTCCGATCCCAGGCACTCTTGCCCAGCACCACAGCCACGGCCGCCACGGCCACCAGGCACAGGGCAATGAGGGCGCCCATGCTCTTTTTGCGCTTGGGCGTGTCGGTGGGCTTGGCTTCGTCGGCTGCCGCGGGAGCGGCTTCGGGGGCGGAATTGGGTTCGGTGGCGGGCGCAGGCTCGGTCACCGTCTCCGGTGCGTCTGCGGCATTGTCCGCGCCGCACTGGGGGCAGATCTGCACCTCGTCGTCCAGCTCAGCGCCGCATTGCTTGCAATGTTTCATGGTGTCACTCGCTTTCTTTTTCTTCACCGGTCTGGCCGGCTTGTTCATAAAGTCCCTCCGGCGGCGTCAGGCGCACCTTGTCGTAGTTCACGTAGAAGGTGTAGCGGTCGGAGATGGTGAGATACGTATTTTGATACGCCTCGTGGCGGGCGTCTTCCCGCGCCAGGATGTGCCAATAGGCCTCCTCGCCCGGGGCGACATAGTAGCAGATGGCGGCGGAGCCGTCCTCCTCCTCCACCACGGCGTGATCGCCGGGCTGGCGGGAATCGTCATAAAACCAATCCGCCGCGGCCTCGCCCACAGCGTCGGGCGTCACCTGGGAGAGCTCCCCGGTCTTGCCCTGGTTGGCCGCGCCCAGGTTGTCCAGGAGCTCCCGGGTGGCGCCGCCCTCCAAAAAGGTGCCGTAGACGGTCTGCGCCTCGGCAGCGGCGGAAAAGGAGAGGTACACGCCCGCCGGTACCGGCGGATCGTCCTGGGTCACGCCGTAGTTTTCCAGGTACTCCCCGGCGTGATTTTCATAGTAGGCGAGTATCTCGTCCTCGGTGGGGTCGATTGCTTCATAGAGGCTGTCGGCATACTCCGAGGCCAGGTACGACCAGCCGAGATATTCCGTAAAGCTCGCCTCGTTGGCGCCGGAGCCGTAGGACGCCTGGAGATAGCCGTCCAGGGTTTCGTAGCCGCCGGTCTCGGCGGCTTCCCGGAAGCTTTCCAGCACGGCGTCCAGCTCGTCCTGTCCTTCCTGGGAGAGGGTGTAGCCCTGGGTCTCGGCCTCGAAGACCATGGCCATGGTCTCGCGCACGGTGGTAAGGGTCTCCTCCAAAAGATAGTCCTCCCAGGACTGATCCTCGTTGTAGGCCTGCTGGGAAAGGGGCTTGGTGAAGTCCACCAGCCCGTCCAGGTAGTCGCCGTAGGCGCCGGAGAAGTAGAAATACTCGCTCCAGTAGAAGTAGGCAAGCTGGGTGTTGTCCAGGGAAAAGTCCTCCGAGACCACCACCGCGTCGTCCATGCCGTTTTTGCTGGCGGCGTAAATTCCCAAGCCGGCCAGCACCAGCAGCACCGCCGCAAATACAGCGGCCGCCGCCCGGAGGGATTTCGTGCTATTTGTACCCAAGAAACCGCTCCTTTCCGGTCAGTTTTCTCAGTCTACCACAGGGGAGCCGGTTTTTCAATCGAAATGCCTTGAACAATTTGTAAACTCAGGATTTGTGATAGAGCCGCTGGCTTTCGTACACCGGCTCAAAGGTCACGTGGGCGCCCAGCTTTTTAAACACATTCTCATCCACCGACGAGAGAATCACCGTGGAGTGCACCTCAGCGCCCCGGAGGCTGCTGAGGGCTTCCATGGCAAGCTCCGCGGTGGGATTGGTGACGGCGCACATGGAAAGGGCGATGAGCATTTCATCGGTGTGCAGGCGGGGATTGCGGTTGCCCAGGTGCTCCACCTTGAGGTGCTGGATGGGGGCAAGCACCGTGGGGGAGATGAGATCCACCTGGTCGGCGATGCCGGCGAGATACTTGAGGGCGTTGAGCATGGCGGCGCAGGAGGCGCCCATGAGCGCCGAGGTCTTGCCGGTGATCACCTTGCCGTCGGAGAGCTCGATGGCCATGGCGGGCTCGCCGGTGCGCTCGGCCACTGCCCGGGCGGCGGGCACCGTGCGCCTAAGCTCCGGCGTGAGGTCGAGGGACTGCATCAAAACCTCTATTTTGTGCAGCTGCGCCGGGGCGGCCAGCCCCTTCTTCACGGCGCAGGCCGTGGCGAAGTACCGGCGGATGATCTCCTGCTTGGAGGCCTCCCGGCATGCCTCGTCGTCCACGATGGCGAAGCCTGCCATGTTGACGCCCATGTCCGTGGGGCTCTTGTAGGGGCAGGTGCCGTAGATCTTGCGGAACATGGCCTCGAGCACTGGGAAGATCTCGATGTCGCGGTTGTAGTTCACGGTGGTCTCGCCGTAGGCCTCCAGGTGGAAGGGGTCGATCATGTTGACATCGTCCAAGTCCACGGTGGCGGCCTCGTAGGCCAGGTTCACCGGATGCTTGAGGGGCAGGTTCCACACCGGGAAGGTCTCATACTTGGCGTAGCCCGCCCGGTTGCCCCGGCGATGCTCGTGGTAGAGCTGGCTCAGGCAGGTGGCCATTTTTCCGGAGCCGGGACCCGGCGCGGTGATGACCACGATGGGGCGGGTGGTCTCAATATAGTCGTTCTTGCCGAAGCCGTCGTCGGAGACGATGAGGGGAATGTTGGAGGGGTAGTCGTCGATGGGATAGTGGCGGTAGACCCGCACGCCCATGGCCTCCAGCTTGTGCTGGAAGATTTCCGCGGCGTGCTGGCCGCGGAACCGGGTGAGCACCACGCTGCCCACGTACAGGCCGTATTCCCGGAAGGAATCGATGAGGCGCATCACGTCCAAGTCATAGGTGATGCCCAGGTCGCCCCGGCGCTTGTTTTTCTCGATGTCGTCGGCGGAGATGGCCACCACCAGCTCGGCCTGATCCCGGAGCTTTAAGAGCATGCGCATCTTACTGTCGGGCTGGAAGCCGGGCAGCACCCGGGAGGCATGATAATCGTCAAAGAGCTTGCCGCCGAACTCGAGATACAGTTTGCCGCCGAACTGCTCCACACGGCTCAAAATTCGCTCCGTCTGCAATTTGAGGTATTTGTCGTTGTCAAATCCAATCTTCTGCACAGTCATCGCCTCATTCTGAAAAAAATATTCCAATGTAAAATATAGCCTTTTTCCGCCGAGATTGCAACCATGGGTTTTCCCGGCGGGCGGTTTGACAAGGCAGAAATTATTGGCTATACTTATTATGTATTTCT
>DVGD01000163.1 GCA_018712905.1 Candidatus Avoscillospira stercoripullorum
ATCCGCGTCAAGAGCGCGTCGGTGCGGGAATCTCTCCAGAAGATCATCTCCTCGCCCACCTACGCCAAGTACCTCCGGGAACCCATCATCACCATCCGCTCGGATCGATTTGTGGTGCCGGTGAAAAGCGAATGTAAATCCGCCATTCCCGGCCTGGTGCACGATGTTTCCTCCTCGGGCAATACCTTTTTCATCGAGCCCATGCAGGCGGTCAATGCCAATAACGACCTGCGGGAGCTTTTTGCCAAGGAGCGCAAGGAGATCGAGCGGATCCTGGCCGAGCTCTCCGCCGAGGCCGCCGGCTACCAGGAGAATATCAACCAGAACTTTGAAATCCTGGTGGGGCTGGATGTGATCTTCGCCCGGGCAAAGCTGAGCTTTCAGATGAAGGCTGTGGAGCCCCAGATCCGGGAGGACGGGAAGATCGAGCTCAAAAATGCCCGCCATCCCCTGATTGATAAGAAGACTGTGGTGCCCATCACCGTGCGCCTGGGCGACGACTTTGACACCATGGTCATCACCGGCCCCAACACCGGCGGTAAGACCGTCACCCTCAAGACCATGGGGCTTCTCACCCTGATGGCCGAGTGCGGCATGCACATTCCGGCGGACGACGGCAGCTGTATTTCCCTTTATGACCGGGTGCTGGCCGACATCGGCGACGAGCAGTCCATTGAGCAGTCCCTGTCCACCTTCTCGGCGCATATGCGAAACATTGTGGAGATCATTGGCCAGTGCGACGGAAAGTCCCTGGTGCTCTTTGATGAATTGGGCGCCGGTACCGACCCGGCCGAGGGCGCGGCGCTGGCCATTGCCCTGATCCAGCACTGCCGGACACTGGGCGCCAATGTGGCCGCCACCACCCACTATGCTGAGCTCAAGCTCTTTGCCATGCGCACGCCGGGCGTCATCAACGCCTCCTGTGAGTTCAACGTGGAGACGCTTCAGCCCACCTACCGGCTTCTGATCGGCGTGCCGGGCAAGTCCAATGCCTTCGCCATTTCCCGCAAGCTGGGGCTGCCGGAGGAAATCATTACGGCCGCCGGCAATCTGGTCAGCGAGAACGACGCCAGCTTTGAAGACGTCTTAAACCAGCTGGAGCAGCAGCGCCAGGCCATGGAGGCTGCCCGCGCCGAGGCGGAAGCCCTTCGCCTGGAGACGGAAAAGCGGCAAAAGCAGTCGGAGGAGTACTTCCGGGAGATCCAGAAGGAGCGGGAAAAGGCCGTTGCTAAGGCGCGCCAGGAGGCGCAGCACATCATCGACGACGCCCGCCGCACCGCTAACGCCGTCTCCGAGGAGCTCAAGGAGCTTCGCAAGCAGATGCGCGATACCGCCGACGCCCAGGGCGTCAATCTCCGCCAGGCGGAGCTGCGCCACAGCCTCAACGAGGCCGAGGAAAAGCTGGCGGTAAAGCGGGAGGCGCCCAAGCGCCCCGCACCCAGCCGCGCCATCCGCGTGGGCGATACGGTGGAGCTTTTAAAGCTGGGCTCCAAGGCCACGGTGCTTGCCATCAACAAGGACGGCTCCTACCAGCTCCAGGCCGGAATCCTCAAGGTCAACGCCAAGCCGGAGGAGGTCTACCTTCTGGAGCAGCAGCCTAACCAGAGCGTGAAAAAGATCATCGATTCCAGTAAGCGGGAACTGCGCATGAAGGCGGCCAGCCCGGAGCTGGATATCCGCGGCATGACCACCGACGAGATGCAGGGCGTTTTGGGCATGTTCCTGGACAACGCGTATCTTGCCAATCTGCCCTCTGTCCGCATCATCCACGGCAAGGGCACCGGCGCGCTTCGCGCCGCGGTGCATGCCGAGCTGAAACGATCCAAGTATGTCAAACGTTTCCGCCTGGGCTCCTATGGGGAAGGGGAGGATGGAGTCACCATCGTCGAATTTGCATAATCGTGATTGACATTTTTATAATATTTGCTAAAATAAAGAACATACACAGATTGCGATAAGGAGTGTCATGCGATGTATATGCAGCAATCAATTGTAAAGTGCGAGTCCGGCCTCTATAACCGGCAGGCTACCTACTTCATTCAGAAGGCCAACGAGTATAAGTCCAGCATCTGGATTGAGGTGGAAGATCGCCGCATTAACGCAAAGAGCTTGCTCGGTGTGCTCTCCATGGGAATCACCAAGGGGACGAGAATCAGCCTGATCGCAGAAGGACCCGACGAGGAAGAGGCTGTAAACACGCTGACGGAAATGCTGGCAAAGGAAATTTTCTGATTGATGAACAATTAACTGCCTCAAAAACGGCTGTTTTTGAGGCAGTTTTTCGTATGGAAGCAGATACTATGACTTTTGAGCAACTCAAGGAAAAAGCCCACTCTCTGCCCCTGGAGCCTGGGGTCTATCTCATGCAGGATCAGTCCAATACGGTGATCTACGTGGGCAAGGCCAAGAAACTGCGCAACCGCGTGAGCCAATACTTTCAAGATTCTGCCTCCCACACGGCCAAGACTCGCCGTATGGTGTCCCAGATCGACCATTTTGACGTCATCGTGGCGCGGACGGAATTTGAGGCTTTGGTGCTGGAGTGCTCTCTCATCAAGCGCCACATGCCCAAGTACAACATTCTCCTCAAGGATGACAAGGGCTATCCGTATCTTCGCATCGACCGGCGGGAAGAATATCCGGTGATGGAGATTGTCAGCCGGGTCACCGGGGACGGGGCGGACTACTTCGGACCCTTCGGCGGCCGGTCGGTGACCTCCCAGCTCATGGACACTCTGCGCCTTACGTTCCATCTTCCGGGGTGCAGCAAGGTCTTCCCCCGGGACTTGGGCAAGGAGCGGCCATGCCTCAACTACCATATGAACAACTGCGACGGCTGGTGCCAATTGGGGAAATCGCCTCAGGAATACCGCGCCAGAATGGATCAGGTGGTTTTACTTCTGAAGGGAAAGCACCAGACCGTGGCCGATGACCTGCGCCGGGAGATGGAGGAAGCGGCGGAGGCGCTGGAGTTTGAGCGGGCGGCGCTTCTGCGCGACCGGCTTTTGGCCATTGAGAATCTCGGCAAGAAGCAGCTGGTCACGGCGGGCACCATGGCGCATACCGATGTCATCGGCTACAGTCAGAATACGGCCAAGGGCTGCTTCTCGGTGCTCCACTACGTGGACGGCAGCCTCCTCGATAAGGACTATGAAATTGTCGCGGCGTCGGACAGCGTGGAGGAGGCCGTCTCCACCCTGGTCAAGCAGTATTATCTCTCCCGCAACTGTGTGCCCAAGGAGATCCTGCTCCCGGTGGAGATGGAGGACGCCGAGCTCTTTGCCCAGCTCCTCCAGGAGACTTACCAAAAGCGCGTGCATATCCGTGTGCCCCAGCGGGGCGACGGGGTGCGGCTGGTGTTTCTGGCCAATAAAAATGCCGCCGAGGAGGCAGAACGCATCACCTCCCGGGAGGAGAAGCGCTCCGGCACCGTGGAGCAGCTTCGGACGCTCCTCAAGCTGGAAAACCCCATTGTACGCATGGAATCCTATGATATCTCCAACACGGCCGGCACCGATATCGTGGCGTCCATGGTGGTTTTCGTCCAGGGAAAGCCCTCCAAGAAGGATTATAAGCGCTTCAAGCTCCGGGACATGGCAGGCCAGGACGACTATGGCTCCATGCGCCAGGTCTTGACGCGGCGATTTACTCGGTATCTCCATGGAGATGCCGGCTTTGCGGAGAAGCCGGATTTGCTGCTCATTGACGGCGGCGTGGTGCACGCCCAGACGGCGGAGGCCGTGCTCGCAGAGCTGGGGCTTTCCTTCCCGGTCTACGGCATGGTCAAGGACGACCGCCACCGCACCCGGGCGCTGGTGCGTGCCGACGGCAGCGAGATCGGCATCCAGACCCTGCCGCCGGTCTTTGCCCTCATCGGCCAGATTCAAGAGGAGACCCACCGCTTTGCCATCACCTATCACAGAAGCCTCCAGAGCCGCCATATGCGCGAATCGGTACTCGATCAGATTCCCGGGGTGGGGGAGGTGCGCAAGAAGGCGCTGCTCACCAAATTTCGAACGGTATCCGCCATTGAGAAGGCCGATGAGGCGCAGCTTGCCCAGGTGATCCCGGCCTCCGCCGCCAAGGCGGTCTATGAATTTTTCCAGGAAAGACGAGGAGAGAATGCATGCGCGTCATCACAGGATCCGCCCGAGGCGTAAGGCTCAAAACGCCAGACGGGCTTTTGACCCGCCCCACCACCGACCGGGTCAAGGAAGCCGTATTTTCCATCATTCAGTTTGAGGTGGAGGGAAGCAACGTCCTCGATCTCTTTGCCGGAACCGGTCAGATGGGCATTGAAGCCCTGAGCCGCGGCGCTTCGGGAGCCGTCTTTGTGGACGAGCGGCGGGACGCCTGCGATCTGGTGCGGGAAAACTTAAAACGCACGCGCCTTTCCGAGCGTGCACAGGTGGTGCAGACAGACTATTTTGCCTATCTCAAATCCTGCCGAAAGTCCTTTGATCTGATCTTTTTAGACCCGCCCTACAGGGAAAAATTTTTAGAAAATGCATTAAAATCCATCTCGGAAATTGACATTCTTTCTGACCGTGGTATAATAATCTGCGAAAGACCCGCAGAAAAGGCGCTGGAGACAGAGCTTCCCGGCCTCACCCGCGGGAAAGACTATCGCTACGGAAAGACGTGGATCACGCTCTTCCGCAAAGGATGAATCCCATGAGTATCGCCATCTATCCCGGCAGCTTTGATCCCATCACCAACGGTCATCTCAATATCATTGCCCGGGCTGCCAAGAGCTTTGATCAGCTCATCGTCTGCGTCATGGTCAATGGGGACAAGCATCCCATGTTTTCCCTCGAGGAGCGGGTGGAGATGATTCGCCGGGTGACCCAGGACATGGAAAATGTGGAGGTGGATTCCTCCGACGCCCTGTTGGCAGACTATGCCCGGCGCAGAAACGCCCGGGTCATCATCAAGGGCTTGCGCGCCATGTCGGACTTCGAGCGAGAGTTTCAGATGGCGATTATCAACCACAAGCTCAACCCGGGACTGGATACCATGTTTTTAACGGCAGAGCATCAGTTTATGTATTTGAGTTCCAGCGTGGTCAAGGAAATGGGACATTATCAGGTGGATCTCACGGACTTCTTGCCCAAGGAGATCAT
>DVGD01000164.1 GCA_018712905.1 Candidatus Avoscillospira stercoripullorum
TCCGGGGACATGCGCATCGGAAATCGCACTTTACACCCTAAAAGGTTCGACAGCTTTTCGAAGAAAACCGAGAACCTTTTGGGGTGCAATCCCCTTTGTCAAAAAAGCAACGCTTTTTTGACAGTCTCAGCGGCCGGCAGCTTGCTCTGCCGGCCGCCGTTTTCCATCAGAAGCCGCAGCGGACGATGCAGCTATAGCTCTTGCCGCCCACGGTGGCCGTAATGGTGGCCGTGCCGGAGCCGGTGGCCGTAACGGTGCCGCCGGAGTCCACCGAGGCCACGCCGCTGTTGGACGTGGACCAGGTGACGGAAGAAGGCGCGCTGCCCGAAGCATCGCTGAGGGTGATCTGGAAGGACTCTCCCAGGCGGAAGAGCGTCACGTCGGTATGGCTGATGGTGTAATTGGCAGAAGTGCTCGTGCTGCCGCTGCCGGTGTCGCCGGTCTCGGCGCTGTCGCCCAGGTTGCAGCGGGCGATGCAGGTGAGCTTGGTGGAATTCACCGTGACGGTGATGGTGGCCGTGCCGGAGCCCACCGCCGTGACCAGGCCGGTGTTGGTCACGGTGACCACAGCGGCGTTGGAGGATACATAGGTGATGGTGGCGCCGGCGGGAGCATTGCGCACCGTAAGGGTGGTCTGCTCACCGGGGGTGAAGAGGGTGAAATCCGTGGAGCTGAGGCTGGCGTCGGAGCCGTCCTGGCTGGAGACATCGGGCGTGTCGGGCTCCTGGGTCTCGTCCGGCGTGTCGGGCTCCTGGGTCTCATCCGGTGTATCGGGCTCATCGGGCTCTGCAACCTCGAAGTCGCAGTGGATGGCGCAGCGCTCGGTGATGCTGCCGCAGGTGACGATGATCTCCGCCTCGCCGGGGCCAACGGCGGTAATCATGCCGTTTTCATTGATGGTGACCACACTCTCGTCGCTGCTCTGGAAGGTGATCTCGTCGGTGCAGTCGGCGGGACGCGCCACCGCCGTGAGGAAGATGTGGCCGCCCTGCTCATCCAGGGTGGCGTCGGTCTGGCTCAGGGTGAGGGCGGTGCAGGGCACGCCGGAGGTGGAAGTCTGCTCCTCCTCCTGCTCGTCTTTCTGCGCATCCTGCTGCTGCGTGTCGTCGGTCTGCTGGGTCTGCTGGGTTTGCTGGGTCTGCTGCTGGGTGGTGGTGCTTTTTCCGAAAAAGCCCATAATATAGACGAAGTACACCGCGCCGATGATCACGGCCAGGCCGAGAATCACGCAGATCAGCGCCCACATCCATCTGGGGATCTTGTCGGGATCGGCGGGCTTGGCCTGACGCTTCCCGGCGGATTTCTTCGGCGCCACCCGGGCGCCGCCGCGTTTTTTCCGCTGCTCCTGGGGCGCCTCGGCGCGCGCACCCGCGCCGGTCTTCCCGCAAAGGGGACAGGTTGGAAGCTCGCTATTATACTCTGTGCCGCAATATTCACAGGTCTTGAGTTTCATTGTCACGACCTCCAAGTCAAGTTACTCGTCCCCATCATACCACAGTTTTCGCCAGATTCCAACTTCTTTCTCATGTTCGCCCCATGCACCAGAAAAAAATCGCCAATTCGCAGGATCTCCCAAGATATTGTATTGCAATTTTACCCAAAATCGCCTAGAATAAAGCTGTATGAGTTGAAGGAGGCGAAACGCTTGGCAGAATTTGAACTCAATACAGCGCTGCTCACCAACATGGAGGTGCTCGAATGCCTCAGCCGCCGCGGCGGCACGGCGGTCTATTCCGTGAAGAGCACCCGTTCCGAACAGCTCTACATTCTCAAGCACATCTCCGTGCCGGAATCGCAGAAGCAGGTGGAGGCGCTGATTTTCTCCGGCGCTGCCGCAGACAATGCCGCAGCCCAGGAATATTATCAGCAGGTTGTTGCGGATTACCAGGCGGAGCTGGAGCTGATGGAGACCCTCTCCAACAGTCCCAACCTCGACTGCTTCCGCAGTTATGAAATCCGTCCCAAGGAGGACGGGGTGGGGTTTGACGTCTTTTTGCTGGCGGAACAGCGCACCACCCTGGAGCAATATCTCCTCCAAACGCCCATGACCCAGTCCAGCGCTGTGAACCTGGCCATGGATCTTTGCAACGCCCTTTCCGATCTTCGCGCCGCGGGACTCATCCACCGGGATGTAAAGCCCGCCAATATCTACCTCAGCCCCCAGGGACATTTTATGCTGGGTGACATCGGCCTTGCCAAGGCGGAGGATCTCAAGTACTGCTCCATGCCGGAGAGTATGCTCAGCTCCTACTCCGCCCCGGAGCTCTTTGAGCTCATGGCCAATGTCAACGAGACCATCGACCTCTACGCCGTGGGTCTGATTCTCTACCGGATCTACAACGGCAACCACGCCCCCCTGGAGGATGAGAAGACCTCGGCCAAGGCCGCCGACAAGCTCCGCATCACCGGTCAGGCACTGCCCGCGCCCATGTTTGCCGACTATGAGATGGCCGGCATCATCTCCAAGACCTGCGCCTTCAAGCCCGAGGATCGCTACCAGACGCCTGCCGAGCTCAAGGATGCACTGGTGGACTACATGAAGCGCAACCAGGTGGGCGACGCCCCCATTATGCCGCCCATTGTGGCCGACGACGTCTCTGTGGACGAGGAGGCCGCCCAGGAGGCGGTGGAACCGGTGCAGTTTGCCAACACCGAGGAGATGGACGACGCCTTTAAGGAGAGCTTCTCCCCGGACAACGACATGCTCAACGCCCTCATCGAGTCCGTCCACAAGGACATCGATCAGGACTATGCTTCCTCCCGCTCCCTGGAGCCCCAGGAGGATGACCTTCCCCTGGACAGCGGTGCGGACAAGCCCCGCAAGCGCAAAAAGATCACCAAGTGGCTGCCCACAGTGCTGGCCGTGGTGCTGGTGCTGGCTCTGGCCGGCGGCGCGGTGTGGTTCTTCTTCATCCGCACCGGCACCCTCACCATCGACGCCATGGAGGCCACCGAGCGCACCACCAATTCCATCACCGTCTCCATCGAGACCCAGGAGCCCAAGGACAGCTTTGAGGTGGTCTGCACCGACGCCTACGGCAACGTCACCCGCCAGCCCTACACCGGCGAGCCCAACGTCTTCACCGACCTCGCCGCCGGCACTCAGTACACCATCTCCGTGGAGGGTCTGAAGCGGGAGTCCATCGCCGGCGTCTCCTCCATCAGCACCTCCACCAAGTCCACCACCAACATTGTGAGCTTCACCGTCAACCGCATCACCGCCAGCGAAATGGATCTGTCCTTCGTGGTGGACGGCACGGAGCCCGAGGAGTGGACAGTCTCCTACGGTCCCACCGGCGGACAGGTGGAGAGCCGCGTCTTCACCGGTCACACCGTGACCCTCACCGGGCTGGAGCCTGACACGGAGTACACCGTGACCCTCACCGATCCGGCGGATCTCCAGCTCACCGGTGCCACCTCGGCCACCGGCCACACCATCCCGTCGGTATCCATCACCGACATCCGCGCCCAGTTCATCGGCAACAACACCGCCACCCTGACCTGGGAATTCACCGGAGACGCCCCCGAGAGCTGGACTCTCACCACCACCGGCACCGACGGCTACTCCGACGCTCAGACTGTCACGGAGAACACCGCCACCCTGGAAAATCTCAAGGCCGGTGAGACCTACACCATCCTCATCACCTCCGACAGCATGGTGCGCGCCGTGAGCACCACCATCGCCCCCAACGATCTCACCATCACCGAGCTCACCGCCAAACCCAACGAGACCGGCGGATTGGACGTTGCATGGATGTGTGAGGCCAGCAGCGAGGACACCCAGTGGCTGGTGGTCTACACCCTGGAGGGACAGGAGAGCGCCGTGGAGCAGGTTACCGACACCAGCGTCACCCTCTCCGGGCTGATCCCCGCCGGGAAGTACACCATCACCATTGAGGAGGCCAGCGGCAAGCCCGTGGGCGGCGAGACCACCACCGAGGTCACCCTGCCTGAGGCCGAGGAATTCAAGGATTACGGCTTCACCACCGCCTATGTGAGCACCTGGCTCAAGCCCAACAAGGAAAACTGGACATCCCGGGATCTGGCCACCATCCGCACCAGCTTCTCCGCCGGAGAAACTCTGGCCTTTGCCTGCCAGTCCAACAGCACCGTGCAGAGCAGCGACGACACCGTCACCGCCCTTTTGGTGGTGCGGGACAGCGACGGCAATGTGGTGGACTACTACAGCGGTCAGGAGACCTGGAGCAACATGTGGTCCAACAAGCTCTACGTGGGTGAACTCACCCGCATGCCCGAGACCGCCGGGGACTACACCTTGGAGATCTACTTCAACGGCAAGCTGGTGGATACCGGCAACCCCATCACCTTTAAGGTGACCGGCTGATTGCATATGATTTCGCCTCCCGCCATCGGCGGGAGGCTTTTTTCTTGCCGGTGCAGGCGGGCGGCTGGTAGCCGCCCCTACGGGTGCGGTGCGGATTTTGCGCGCACCTTGTAGGGGTCGATCTCCGATCGACCCGTCCGCGCAGCGGCCTGGTGCCGGCGGCGGCATGAGGGCATGCCGCCCTACGATGCGGTGCGGATTTTGCGTGCACCTTGTAGGGGTCGATGTCCTCATCGACCCGTCCGCGCAGCGGCCTGGTGCCGGCGGCGGCATGAGGGCATGCCGCCCTACGATGCGGTGCGGATTTTGCGCGCACCTTGTAGGGGTCGATGTCCTCATCGACCCGTCCGCGCAGCGGCCTGGCGCCGGCGGCGGCATGAGGGCATGCCGCCCTACGATGCGGTGGAAATTGCGGACAGCGGTTCCTTACAAAAGTGTAAGGTTCCGGCCTGGTTTTGTAAGGTAAATCCATGGAAAAATCCGCTGGGATCCGGTATCATATGGCCATAACCCAACAGGAGGCAAACACCATGGCACTTTTGGAAGTTACCAATCTCAAGAAAATCTACACCACCCGCTTCGGCGGAAATTCCGTGCAGGCGCTGACCAACGTGAATTTCTCCGTGGAGCAGGGGGAGTTTGTGGCCATCATGGGCGAGTCCGGCTCCGGCAAGACCACCCTCTTGAACATTCTCGCCGCCCTGGATCAGCCCACCGCAGGCTCCGTGAGCCTCTCGGGGCGGAATATGGCCGAAATCCGCGAGCGGGAGCTGGCGGCCTTCCGCCGGGAAAATCTGGGTTTCGTGTTCCAGGAGTTTAACCTCCTGGACACCTTCTCCATCGAGGACAACATCTTTCTGCCCCTGGTGCTGGCCGGCAAGCAGTACCCCGAAATGGCCGGGCGGCTCCAGAAGCTGGCGTCGCGCCTGGGCATCGCGGAAATTTTGAAAAAATATCCCTACGAGGTCTCCGGCGGGCAGAAGCAGCGGGCTGCCGTAGCCCGGGCGCTCATCACAGAGCCGCAGATCTTGCTGGCCGACGAGCCCACCGGCGCATTGGATTCCAAGGCCACCGACAGCCTGCTCTCCCTCTTTGAAACGGTCAACGCCATGGGACAGACCATCGTCATGGTCACCCACTCGGTGAAGGCTGCCAGCCACGCCTCCCGTGTCCTCTTCATCAAGGACGGAGAGGTCTTCCACCAGCTCTACCGCAGCGGCTCCAACCTGGACTTCTACGGGAAGATCACCGACGCCCTCACCGTCCTCACCGCGGGAGGTGAAAGCGCATGAAATCCCTCTACCCCAAGCTCGCCTGGCAGAGCTTGAAACACAACGGTAAATTTTACTTTCCCTACTTCCTCACCATTCTCTTCACCGCCGCCGTCTTCTATATCATGATCGCCCTGGCCGGCGCGTCGGATCTCCCAAACAAAATCCGGTATGAATATCTGAGCGTGTTCATGGGCATCGGCGTATTCCTCGTGGGCGTATTTGCCGTGATCTTCCTCTTCTACACCAACAGCTTTCTCATGAAGCGGCGAAACAAGGAGCTGGGGCTCTACAACGTCCTGGGTATGGGCAAGGGCAATATCGCCGCCGTGCTCATCTGGGAGACGCTGATCCTGGGCTTCTCCGGCGTGGTGGGCGGCATTCTCTTCGGCATGCTCTTTCAGCGGCTGCTGACCCTCATCATCTACCGGGTGATCCACTTCTCCGCGGGCTTCACCTTCTACATCTCCTGGCTGGGCATTGCCGTCACCGCCATCTTCTTTGGCGCGGTGCTCCTGCTCAATCTGATCTTCAACCTCATCCGCATGGGACGGCAGAACCCCATCGCCATGATGCGCGAGGGAAGCGCCGGAGAAAAAGAGCCCAAGGCCAAGTGGCTTCTGGCGCTCATCGGCCTTGTGACCCTGGGCGGCGGGTACTATATCGCTTTGCGGGTCACCAATTCCATGGAGGCCTTCGCCAACTATTTTCTCGCGGTGTTCCTCGTCGTCATCGGCACCTACTGCCTCTTCACCGCCGGCAGCATCACCATCTTGAAGCTCCTCAAGAAGAACAAGCGCTATTACTATCAAACCGGCCACTTTATCACCATCTCCGGCATGCTCTACCGGATGAAGCGCAACGCCGTGGGGCTTGCCAACATCTGCATTCTCTGCACCATGACGCTGGTGATGATCTCCGGCACCGTGTCGCTGTACCTGGGCACCGAGGGCGTGGTGGAAGTCCGCACCCCGGCGGACTGGACGAGCACCCTGCGCTATCTTCCCACCGAGGGCGATACGCCGGATTTTGACGAGCTGACCGAAAGGATGGAGGAGATTGCCGCCTCCCAGGGCGTCCCAGCCACGGAATCCTACGGCTTTCTCAATTCCTCCCAGGATTTGTTCCTGCGGGATGGCGCTCTGGACACCTGCCCCCTGGACGAGAAAGACACTGTCACCTATGATGCTGAGCTGGAAGTCCTTTTTATCTCCCTGGATGCCTACAACCACCTCACCGGCCAGTCCAAAACCCTAGGTAGTGACCAGGTGCTGGTGTGGTGCCAGGGGTGGCAGCTGCCGGACACCCTGACCCTTTCCTATAACAGCTTTAACCCCCAGGATACTTCCGGCGAGCCCCGCTCCTTTGAGATCAAGGAATTCCTGGACGATTTCCCGGCCACCGGCGGCTGGTCACCCATGATCAGTGCCAATAACGCGGAAACCGGCGGCATCTGCGTGGTGGTGCCGGACGATGCAGCGCTTTTGGATCTCTACGAGCAGTTTCAAACCGCCAACGGCGGTTCCATGGAGTGGACGCTCTTCACCACCCTCTCCGGTACCGAGGAGGAAAAGCTCCAGGCTTACTACAACACCTTCGCCGACTATAGCGGGGAGAACTACCCCGACTTCTCCGGCACCGGCTCCTGGCTCGCCTTCTCCACCGACTCCAAGGCCATGTTCCTGGCCGAGAGCTACAACATGAACGGCGGTTTCTTCTTCCTGGGTGTGTTCCTGGGGGTGCTGTTCCTGATGGCGGCGGTACTCATCATCTACTACAAGCAGATTTCCGAAGGGTACGAGGATCGCCAGCGGTTCCAGATCATGCA